>NZ_CBDBOX010000001.1:0-47186 GCF_965208555.1 Candidatus Poriferisodalis sp.
ACGTATCGGACCCGCTTGATGTCCCTGAGCACTCCAGGAACCCGCAGAATGCCTGCTGGCGAGCTTCTGCGGAAGCTCAGTGATGCCCACTCCTCGCGGTCGACAAGTGGTACGCCAGCGATGACCGAAACGGCCTCCACAGAGTCCAATAGCAGGCCAGCAAGAGCAGAGTTCGATAGCGCATCTGTACCGATGCCTCTCCTCAAATCAACGTAGGGGACTACTTGGGTTGCTTCGGTTGCCACCGAACTAAGACACGATCGTGAAGAGCGTTACGGTCCTCTCGGCCAGCTACCCTTACGTGAGAGTCACGGTGAGCTTGCGCCAGGCGGCGGGCCGGTAGTGCGCGAAACCACACCGGCACGTCGAGGAGTAGGTGAGCCGGCCGCGGATCATCTGGTCGTTGATCATGCCGATCTCCGTCTCCATCGCTCGCCGCGTGACGAAGCCGAGCTCCATCGTGTCGCCAACGTATCCGATGTTGTACTTGCCGGCCGCAGCAGCGCGGAGCGGGCTGAGGTGCGTCGACAACGTGATCCCCATGCCGTAGGCCGCAAACGCCGGAAGCTGGAGGCCACGGACCGTCGGGATGATCGGCCCATACTGTGTCGTCGATGCCCGGAAGAGGTCCCGCACCAAGTCCGGGTGCGCCCAGAGGACGTTCGGCCGGTTCTGGTTGTGGGTCGCCGTCAGGATGTCGAAGACGCTGGCCAGGACATCGCCCACAACCATGTCGCTGTCGATCACCGCTGACGCGAAGGCTGACGTCGAAAGTTGGATCGGCGACTCGCCGGTGACTGCGCTGCTGAGCCCGCGGAGCGTGGTGCCGGTCCCGTCACCAGCCCCAAAGAGTGCAACCTCGACCGCGTACTGAACCGACTGCGGCATCCTGATGTCCAGGAGCCTGCGGATCTGCGACACGTCCTCGAGCGCGATCTTCGAGACGACCGCGTAGGCGCCCAGCTCGCGCATGCCAACCGTCTGCTCAGTGAGCTGGAAGGCAACCTGGGCGGAAGTGGCACCCTCAGCTTTCGACGCGGCGTCACCCTTATTCGTCGGCTTGCCAGACGCCACGCTCTCCTCCATGTAGACGAGCGACGCCTGGTCGGTCGTCTCCATCATGAGCTGTTCATAAATCGTCGGCATCTGCCATGCGGCCCGCTGGAACCAGTCCGGGCGGCGGATCGACTGCGAGGTGGTCAGCACCTGCGTACCGCCACCGCCAGAGGTCGTCTGGATCTCGTCCGCGGCAGTCAGAATCCGCTGCTGATGGTTCCAGGCGTCGTCGGCCGACTTCAGCGCGATCTTCCCGTTCGTCCCGGCCTCCTTGAAGACCGCGACGAGTTCGGCGTCGCCACCGAGGCTTATGGCCGCCACTTCCGTCGGCGTCTGGCCTGGAGCACTGAAGGGCTCCATCGGCGGACCGTCCGAGCGCGGCCTGCCGGCCGTCGCCGCGTCCAGGTCGATCACACCGTCTAGCGACTCCTTGTTCTGGGCGATGATGATGAGCGTCGCGATCTCGCCGCCGAGACGGTAGAACGCAGCCTCCTTCTCCTTCGCCGTCCCCTTGAGTACCTTGACCTCCTTCCGCTTCCAGTCGAGCGCACTGCCGCCCTCGACGGTGGCCTGGCCGTGCGCCTCCTTCGCGGTGAGGATCCGCTCGGTCGCCTGCTTACGCGCCTCCTGCGCGCTCAGGTGGCCGTGGTCCTTGAAGAACTTTTCGGCCGCGTCGGCGTGCAGCGTCCGGTAAGTCTGTTGGGCGAGTTGCAGGTCCATCAGTTGGCCTCCATGTCAAGGTTTGAAATCATGTGTTCGACGTTCGCCATCAGGGCGTCGTCGATTCCTTCCAGGGCATCCAGTTCCGGCTTCTGGCCGTCCGGGTTGTACTCGGTGGCCAGGCCCTCATCAGCCATCTCTTTGCCACTGAACCACTTCTCGGCCTTCATGTAGTCGTTGGTCTTCTTCGCATCCCATCCGGTGCGCGCCACGATCACCTCGCCAATCTGCTTGGTGCCGGCCACGACCATCTCCTTCTCCTTCGCCGCCTCGGCGTCGAAGGTGTCCTCGGTGACGTTCACTAACATCGCCGTGAGGCGCGGCTTGTGGATCATGGCCATTGTAGCCTCGTTGCTCTCCCGCACCTTTCCAGCCAGGAACAACGTCACGGCCGCTGACGCCACCACGCCGCCCGACATGGTGACAACCTCGACCCCGACCTTCGCGCGGCTGCGAAGCAGGTTGTACAGGGTATTGGCCATGAGCACGTTGCCGCCAGGCGAGTCGATCGTCATCTCGATCTTCTTCGCGTCCTCGTTGTCCTTGATCGCCGACACGATCGCGGTCGTGTCGGCGAACATCGGACCGATCGGGCCAACGACAGAAGCCTTGAGGGTGTCGCCATCGAGTTTGGCCTCAGCCTTCCATGATTCGATCCATCGCTGGGCGGACGGCGGCTCTGCACTCAGGCGCTTCGCGGCATCGCAGACGATGCGGTACATAGGGGCGAGTTCTGCCTTCAGGGAGTCGTACATGTCGCCGAGAACCATAGCAAACTGAAAATCACCGCGGCGCCGCCCGCCGATTCGGGTCCTGCGGCCTACCCTTGACTGGGTCGTTCTCGTTGCCCTCGCCCTCCCGCATCGTGACCTTCGCGCCGCCTACCGGGAACAGAAGGTCGTCGCCGCCAGGCTTCGCCCTGAAGCCATCATCGGCACGTAGCTCGTTCGGTGTGCGCAACGCGCCCTGCACCTGTAATCCGGCAATCTCCACGCGGCTGCGCAACGTACCGAGCGAGATCCTGCTCGTGTCCAGGATGATGCGCCGGTCCATGCCGTTGCCGATCAGCTTGAACGTCAGCTCCGAACCCACACGCCGCGCCCAGGGCCGCACCGCAATCCGCTCGAACATCTCGAAGTGGTCGTTCACGTCCAGGCCCTCGGAGTCGCCGCCCACCATGAACGGATGGATCTTGAGCGTCCGGATCACATCGCGCACGACCCAGTCCAGGATCTGGTCCAGTTGCAGGTCCAGCTCCGAGATCTGCACCGCATCCCAGTCCTCGAGCGCCAGCGGCCCATCGCCCTCCTCGTCCGATAGCGCCAGCGCCAGCTCCTCGCGCGCCTTCTGATTGCCGCCACGGCCCGACTGGCCAGTCATGAGCCGGTCCGCCAGCTTGAAGAACAGGTTGGCCAGCGGCCCGCGGCGAAAGTGCTTGATCTGGAGGTTCTCTGCCGATTCCAGCATCTTGATCACGCGCTTGGCCACGTCCTTGAACGGAGACGGCGATGACATGACGTTCGGGTTGAAGCCGGGACCGTTGAACACCAGCATGTCCGCAGCGTTGTAACCCTCAGCCGCGCGGCTGTTCACTGTGTACTTCACATCCTGGAACATGCCGTAGCGCGCACCTGAGCCCAGCAGCAGCGGCGTGGCCTCAACCCGTTGCAGGCCATCGAAGTCGCCGTTGTTGCGGCCGATGGTGCAGTACGAGTTGCCGTTCTCGATCAGCGTCCGCATCACCACCGTCCAGAACAGGTCGGCGTTCACGATGTCGGACGGCTTGTTCAGCATCGGCACAATCTGGCTGTCCGGTACGTCGACCCACTTCTCGATGTCGTCCATGCGATCCCGGCGCTGCTCGCGGAACATGCCCTCTAACAGGCTGTCCACGATGAGGCTGGTGATCTGGAACACCACCGGCACCCGCGTAAGCGCCATCGCCATCGAAGTGCCGTACACATAGTCAGCCACCTTCTCCAGCGAGTAGAACTGGTCGTCGGCAGTGCCAGTGTCGGTTTCAGTGCCAACACTGCCGCCTCCTTCCACGCCCAGCGTTGGCATCGCCGACTCACCGGCGACAGCCACCAGGCGCCAGCCGGCACGCGCTCCGCGCAGCTTGCCAATCATGCTCATGGGCGCCTGTACCTAACACCCACATCAAGCAGCCAGACCGGCGTGTACCGCTCACGCACATCGTCTGAGTTCTGGCGAATCGGTCCGTCGCCCTGAGCTACATTCACAGCCGGTATCCTAACCGCATGACGGCCTTCACCGTTCAGGTCCGTGTCGGCCGGCGCCGCATCTGGGGAGTGGTCGATGCCGGCTGGCAGCGAACGCTGCGCGTCAGAACGCGCCAGCTACAGCTCCAGGTACTGGCCCGCTCCGTGGCACTCCTCATGCGGACACTGCCCAAGATCACCGGCAGGCTGCGACGGTCAACCAGGATGAGCGTCGAGAGCGGCGGCCGGCGCTACCGCATCTGGTCCTTCGCGCCGTACAGCCGCTGGGTGCGCACCTCCATCCGCGTGTGGATCCGCGTCGGCAGGTGGACCAGGATCCAGCTCGCAGCCGCGAAGGGCAGAGCCTACATCCGCGTCCGCGTCTACAGCACGGAGCCGCTGATACCGCCCACCAGGTATGAGGCTCGAGTGCCGTACACGCTGCGGCTTCGGAAACTGCGCCCCACTGGCCGGCGCGTCCGCGGCAATGAGATCGTCGGCAACATGAGGTCGCTGTCCACACTGAAGGCCGACGTCGGCCGCACCGTAGCCGCCTGGTTGCGGCGCCGGGGCTGACGCGGCCATACTCGGCGGCCGTCCAGGCCGGCAGGCGAGCACGGCGCGTTTCCCGAGGTGTCGATCCCCGTGGGGGGCCTAGCGCCGCTTCTTCATCGGCCGGCGCTTGCCCATCTTCTTGCGCTTGCCCATCCGCGACGTCATCCGCTTCTTTCCACGCTTCTTCATCGGCATTCGATTCTCCTCCGTTCGGCCAGGATCTTTGCGATGTTGGCCCTGCTCATGACCGTAACACGCGGCTCTGTGTAGCGGTACGAGTACAGCAGGTAGCGCGCGGCATCAACCGAATGGTCGTGGCTCTTTACCGGCTTGTCCTGACCTCGCTCGGTGGCCTTCTGATCCCAGATGTAGCCCTCTAGCTCCTCAATGAACTTTGCGTTTTCCGCGTTGTCGGCGATGCTTACTTCGCCGCAATCGAACATGTCCTGCATGTTGATGATACCGTCCTCAACAGCGTTGTTTCCTGCCTCGCAACGGAACGGCGCGTCGCCGAAGCCAGCCGCGAAAGCGATCGCGTTCGGGTCCAGGAACATGACCGAAGGGTCCGGGCCGGCCCATTGGATGATGCGGGCCGCCTGCACGTTGGGCGGCACTACCGCACCGTCCGTGGGCGTGATGTACTTGCTGGTCGGGAAGTGGAAGTGCAGGCCACCGTCAGGCATCTCGTACACGTCAGCACGTACCGCGGCCGAGGCACTGGTGCTGCCGTAATCGCAACCCAGGACCACATCTATGAGCTGGCCGCCTACAGGTGGACCACCCAGCGGGATCTCCGGGAAAACGGCACCCTCGTTGCCAACCCACTGGCCCAGGATGTAGCGCTTGAAACGCGGTGAACCCTCGATGTAGCTGCTGGCAACCGCCGCGCGATCCTCAGCGTTGAGCCGCGGGTTGTCAGTCATCAGGAACTTTCGGTCGAACCCGAACAGGCCACCATCGATACGGCGCTTAACCCAATGCCGCGGCGCCGCCGTGTTCGTGGTTGCGATCAGCTTCGAGCCCGCGAACGTGAGCCGCGACAGCACGTACTCGTAGTACTCCTCCGGCTGCAACGTCAGCTCGTCCACGAATGCGTTGTAGGCCGTGAGCCCACGGATCCTGGCCTCCGACAGCAGGTTCTCGAATGCCGTGAACCGGAAGCGATGGCTGGCTGCCGCCGTCAACGTCCTGGTGGCGCCATTCCAGGATGGCACCGCCGATGGCAACAGGCCGCGAATGAGCCGCTCCATCGGCTCGCGGTGCTCCTGCTCCGCCGTGGTCGCATTACGGCCGATGACCAGGTTCGTGGGAATCGAACCCTCGTCGTCCCGACTGGTGTCCCGTAGCAGCGAGTGGGTTACGAAACCGACCCTGGCGGCGTGGCTTTTCCCGAACGGACGCTTCCCCAGGCCACCAGGGTCCGCTCACTGCCAGTAGCGCACTGGCGCCAGAATTCATGCTGCCGCGGCGAGAGCACTACCGGCTCCGGCCAAGCATCGATCCGAGGTAGACCGCGAACCCGAACAGACCGATGGCGGCGCCCAGGGCCAGCAGTCCGATGACGGCAACCACCCAGCCCATCAGTTAGCGGCCTCCATGTCGTCCGGGTCGTTGACCACCGCGCCAGTGATCGCCATGACCTCCTCGCGCAGGGACCGAACATCCGACGACACATCGACCGTCGCCGCCACCTGCTGCACCGGCTTCCCGTAGCCGTAGGCCAGCAACAGCTCGATGGCGCGCACCTGGCCAACACAGCCGTGATCCTGCGCGATCCGCATGAGCAGCTTGACCAGCTTCTTCCCCTTGCCCTGGCAAGCCTCGCGGATCTCTACGGTCGACTTGTTCTTGGAACCAACCGGCCGGCCGCCTGATCCCTTCACAAACTGCCCCTTCGCGTTGCGCTTGAGCGGAACACCGCTCGCATCACGCTTGGACTCGTCGATCGTGATCTCGTCGTTGCTCTTGAGCTTGTCGGTCATGGCCCGCAGTCTACACGGCAGATAGAAGACCACCTAGAACAGCGAACCCTGAGCTGCCGCAGCTCTGATCAACGATACCGCGACGTTGAAGTAGCTCCGCTTCAACTCGCCGCCCACGAACCGCCGCCCGAGCGAAATCGCCACGACCCCCTCGCTGCCGATGCCGGCGAACGGCGAGTACACGAGATCACCGCGATTGCTCCAAAGCCGGACGATGCGCCTGATCAGGCCGAGCTGGAGCGGGCAGATGTGCCGTTCGTCCTCCGGCAGTCTGCCGAACGCCGCGTTCAGGGTGTCGGTTTCCAAGATGCCGTCGTCGTCGGTGTCGGCTCCGGCCCACACGGGGCGCGCCCAGCGAATCCACTCCTCGCGGGTGCACTCAGGCGCGACCGGCTCCGTGTTGTCGCCGGGCGCGCGGAAGTGCAGAACAATGTCCGCGAGCGCCATGTGCATCAGCGCCGAGTCTTTCTCGAGCTGGACGAACAGTAGGCCACGGTCCTTCGTCCTGGCCGCCTTCGCCTGCGGGTTCTTGTCGACGGTGATCTCGCCGTAGTGCGTGTAGCCGGCCGAAACCATCTCGGCGATCATCGCACCGCGGAAGTCCCGGAGGCCGATGAAGCCGTCGCGGACCTTCTGCGCGACGCCCTGAGTGAGGTGGATCAGCACCGACCGGCCCGGCATGATCTTCGGGCGCATCGCGCGCGCCAGATACCCGAACCCCTCAACCATCTCCTCGATCTTGTGTGAGTTCCCCATGTCGCGGGGGTCGTCGGTGTAGACGTACATACCGGGGAACGGCGGCGAGAAGACGGACAGGCCGACCGACTCATCGTCGAGAATGCGTACGGTGTCGACCGAGTCGCCGAGCATCAACTTCCATTTCTCGCCGCTTTCCGTGTGGGCTGCTGGAGGTCCGCCATCCGGCATCATCTCCACCTTCGGGGTCGGCCGGATGTCTCCTGCCGGCGCGTTGTAGATCATCATCGCTTCGTCCTCCTTCCTGCGGAGGACGGCCAGCGCGTGGCGCGACGCCTCACCCCCGGTCACCAGCACTCGGACTTCCCGGCGCTGTCCCTGTCTCCAGCATCGGCGGATCGCCTGATACCACTGTTCGTAGCTGTAGCCGGCACTGATCCACGCCATCCGCGCGCAGTGCTGCCAGTTGAGGCCGTGGCCGGTCATCGACGGCTTGCTGACCAGAACCCGATGTTCTCCGGCCGCGAAGCCGTTCAGCACGGCCTCCTTCGTCTCGATCGGGTCGCCGCCTCGAATTTCGACCGCACCGGGGATCGCTTTCGCGACGGCCTCGGATTCAGCGTTCAACTCGCACCAGATCACCCAGGACTCATCCGGTTCGGCGGCAACGGCGCCGGCGATCACCTGGACCGCTTCCGCGAGGCCGTCTCGCCGCGACTGCCGCAGTGCCGAGATGCCTGACGTGTCCGCGAACAGCCGTCCGGATGGGGCATCCGCCTCCTTCGTGTGGAACGCCTCGACGATCCGGTACGGCGGCGGCTGCACGAACGAGGCCGGCACCCCACATCCCATGTCGGCCGGCGTTCGGCAGGTCGCCGCCCACGATCGCACCCACCGCCAGAAGTCGGCGGCCGCGTGGCCCTTGAGTCGCCATTTCGAGGTGTGATCGCCGTCGTTCACCATCCAGAGAGCGCGGGCCTGATCGGCGGACATGATGCCGAGCCAGTCGGCGTGATTCAGGAGCTCCATGACGTCGTTCGGCGCTGGAGTCGCTGTCGCGGCCAGCCGCAGGTCTATGTCTCCCTCCGCGACGAACGCCGTAAGCGCCCGGCGCGTCACGCCGTCCAAAGCCTTGAGGATGCTGGACTCGTCCAGCACGATCGCCCCGAAGTCGGCAGGGTCGTAGCGGTGCAGCCGTTGGTAGTTCGCCACCTCGATCGAGTCGAGGAAGATTGCCATCTCCGCAGCTTCCGCGACGATCTGCGGAGCGACCGCGAGCGGCGTCAGGTACAGGACGCGGTGACCGGCCTCAACACAGTGCCGCGCCCATTCGAGCTCGATCCTGGTCTTGCCAAGTCCGCAGTCGGCGAACACGGCTCCCCGGCCTTGCTCCACCATGCGTTGCGTGATTGCGGCCTGGAAGTCCCACAGACCGGACGCAAGACACGGCGACCAGTCCAAGCCGGTGCCGGTGTACCGGATCTCCTTCGCAGCCAGGTAGTCGCGGTAGCTAGTATGATTCATGCAGCCATGACCCTCCTTCACAGGGTTCGAGGTTAGCTCCGGGGGCCGTCGTGTAGCGGCCCCCGTTGAGCGCTTTCACTCTACAACATCCACGATGCGGCTCGTGCGGCTCGTCTGCGGCTCGATTTTTCCGCGAACGCGTACACCTCAAACACCTGCAAATACAGGCATTTACGCAGATGCGGCTCGTGCGGCTCGTCTTCCTGACAACCTCGCGCATGCGCGCAACGGCAGTGACACTGTCAGCGTCGCCTGTCCCGTGGCCAAAGCCGACAGCCGAACATAGGGCAAACGAGCCGCACGAGCCGCACATGCCGCAACAGGCACCGACGACGACGACGTCTGCCAGCGACGGCGGCTACAGCAGGTGACGACGACACCCACCAACGGCGTATAGAGGTTAGTACAACTACCACGAGGGAGATATTCCATGTGGGGAGGGTCGGCGGCGGCAACGCCGCCGCAGCCGCGGCTCCTACCCCCCTCTGCCCCCGCAGCTTTTTCGCAGGTTTTCCGCAGGCTGCGGAGGTTGGTGGTCGGTGGCGCTGGGCTGGTGGTCCAGCCACGGGCAGCCGGCGCAGCAGCAGGGGGCACGAGGCAGCAGGGCAGCCTGTAGGCCGCTCAGGACGGGGCACGAGGCAGCAGGGCAGCCTGTAGGCCGCTCAGGACGGGGCAGAGACGGGCAGGACGGGGCAGAGACGCTCAGGACGGGGCAGAGACGCTCAGGGCAGCCTGTAGGCCGCTCAGGACGGGGCAGAGACGCTCAGGACGGGGCAGAGACGCTCAGGGCAGCCTGTAGGCCGCTCAGGACGGGGCAGAGACGGGCAGGACGGGGCAGAGACGCTCAGGGCAGCCTGTAAGCCGCTCAGGACGGGGCAGAGACGGGCAGGACGGGGCAGAGACGCTCAGGACGGGGCAGAGACGCTCAGGGCAGCCTGTAGGCCGCTCAGGACGGGGCAGAGACGCTCAGGACGGGGCAGAGACGCTCAGGGCAGCCTGTAAGCCGCTCAGGACGGGGCAGAGACGGGCAGGACGGGGCAGAGACGCTCAGGACGGGGCAGAGACGCTCAGGGCAGCCTGTAGGCCGCTCAGGACGGGGCAGAGACGGGCAGGACGGGGCACGAGGCAGCAGGGCAGCCTGTAAGCCGCTCAGGACGGGGCAGAGACGGGCAGGGCAGCCTGTAGGCCGGGCAGGACGGGGCCTGAAAGGAAAGCGGCCTGCCGTACAGAGACGGCAGGCCGCAGGACGAGAGTGCAGCGTCAGGCCGGTGTCACGACAGGAGGAGCCACCCGCCGTCCGCCGGGCTGTACACCAGGCCAGGCCCGTCCGCCTCCTCCGCCGTCAGATCACGTTCCGCGCCCTCGCCAGCGAGACTCGGGACCGCCGAACAAAGCTCCGTGTAGGCATCCGTCTCCGCCGCCGGCTCGCGCCAGAGGTTGCCGACTCGCTCCCAGCCCTGATCGTCGAGCTCCCGTAGCAGTGTGTCCCGGTCCGCCAGCCAGCAGTAAGAGCCGTCATCTACCGCGACGTACCGCGACGTCGTTGCCATCTCAGTGTGGGTGGTGTTGGTCATGGTTGGGGGTTTCCTTTCCGTTTGTTGTGCGGTGGCGTTGGGCTGTGTTGCCCTGCGTCGGGGTTGTCGGGGTGGCGGGCCATCAGCTCTGGTAGGCGTACTGGCGGCCGTCCTCGTATCCGTGCTGGACGATCGCCTCGTAGTCGGCGCGGCAGATCTCCACGACGCGGAACCGGTCGGCGGCGTCCTCGACGTCCAGGTGCGGCACCGGCTGGCCGGCGGCGTAGCCCGCGACACGGCAGGCCGTTTCGATCGCCTCGTCGGCGCTCGGAGCGACAGCGTAGGCGACGTCATCGTCGTGGCCCAGTGCGGCGTAGTAGGTCTCGGTGGTGGTGGTCATTGTCTGTTCCTTTCCGTCGTGGCGTTGGGCTGTGTTGCCCTGCCGTTACTGTTGAGGGGACAGTACACGCTCCTGCCGCGTAATGCAAGGGGTCAGGGCAACTCTTTTTCGGCGGCCTGCGCGGCCGGTGGCCGGCGCTCGGCCGTCGCGTGGGTCAATCGGCCGTCACGCGGGTCAATCGGCCGTCACGTGGGTCACCCTACCGTGCAGCGCTGCACGGCCCGGTGCCGAGGCCTCTGACCACGCGGCACACCTGGGCGGTGGGTGGCCGGGCGCGACAGCGGCCGTCACGTGGGTCAATCGTGGGTCAATCGGCCGTCGCGTGGGTCAATCGGCCGTCGCGTGGGTCAATCGGCCGTCGCGTGGGTCAATCGGCCGTCGCGTGGGTCAATCGGCCGTCGCGTGGGTCAATCGGCCGTCGCGTGGGTCACCCTACGGCTACGCCGCGGCCTGCCAGCAGCCTGCCAGACTGGCGTGGCTGCTATGAGTCGGCTGCGGCGCGGATCGCGGCGCGGCGTGCGGGCCCGGCACGCCTCGCTGGCCCAGCGCCGCTTGCCGCCGGCCGGGATCGTGGCCCCGCAGCCGCAGGCGCACGGCCGGGCCGGCTTGCGCGTGCGCGATACGCCGTCCGGCCGGCAGGCCGTGCAGTACAGGCGCGGACGCCCCGGTCCGGTCGAGGCCGGGACCGGGGCGCCGCACGTGCACACGCGAGTCACGCCTCTAGGGCCGGACCGCTCACGGGATCGCCTCGCCGATGCCGAGGGCGAGCGCTTCGAAGCGCCCGGGCACGCTCCCAGTGGCACACACCGAGACAAAGGTGCCCGCCGAGCGTGTAGCTCGGCGGGCGGCAGCGCAGTGGGACCCGTCGTCTAAGGTCAGCGCCGATCAACGATACACAATCCGGCGCCGGGATCGCAAGGGGTGGCCGGGCGCGACAGCGGCCGTTTTCGGGGAGGCAGAGGCCGACCGCGTGGGTCACCCTACGGCGCTGCCGTAGCGCTGCGGCCTGCCAGCAGCCTGCCAGCGCTACCTGGCGTTCTGCGCCGAGGGTAGGTGGTGCGACAGCGGCCAGCAGCGGTAGGCCGGGAACGCCAGCCACGGGCAGCGACGCAGGTGGTAGCGCGCCGGCAGGTGCAGCGGCCAGGAACACCACAGCCCGCCTGGTGAGGGCGGGCTGTGGCTGGCCGTGGTGGTGCTGGTTGCCGCCGCCGCTACTTCCAGCCCTCGCCACGGATGAAGCTGGCGGCCAAGTAGCCCAGCGCCGCCTGCCGCGCCAGCACACCGCTGGCCAGGTCAAACTCCTGGGCCGGCAGCCGGTCGTACACCGGCCGCGCAACCACCTTGCGGTCGTACACATCCAGATCGCCCAGGCGCTGGCCATCCCGCTGCGGCGCCCAAACGCTGATCCGGTTGCTGCCAGAGCGCATGTGGAAGGTGTAGCAGCCGTCAAACTCGGCCTCCAGATCGCGGGCCATGTTGCCGGCCCAACTGCCGGTGCCGCTGGCGTAGCTGCTGCTGATGTAGGTCATGGTTCGTTCCTCTTGGGTTGTGGGTTGCCGCGACGTCGTTGTCATCTCAGTGGTCATCGTCATCTCCTTGGTCGACGCCTCTAGATCCAGCCCCAGAATTTCCAACTGCGATCGACGGTCACGTCGCTGGTCTTGGTGCGGAAATGGATCTCGCCGTCGCGGTGCCGGAACTCGCGGTCGGGATAGCGGTCGCGGAGAGCTCGAAGCGTGATGCGGATGCTGCGGGTGAGGGTGTGGTCGGTGCGGGGCTGGCAGCTGGTCATCGTCATCTCCTTGGTCGAGGTTGGGCTTGGGTTGTGCGGTTGCTGTGTGGTGGGTGGCGGTGAGCCGTCGCGCCGGTGGCCGGCGCTAGTTATCGGTCAGCGGCGGACAGTCCGGGCACGCGACCGTCTTCCAACCGTTGCAGCCGTCGCGCGCGTCGACGTCGATCGTGCCGGCTCCGTCGCAGGTCGTGCAAACGACCGGGACGTCGTCGCAACAGGCGTCGACGCCGACCGCGAGCTCGCCGACATAGCCGCAGGCCAAACAGAGTACCCAGCCCTCGGGCTGGTACGGCCGCGTGTCGACGTCGTCAGCGCGGCAGCACGGTTCGTCCGCCTCGAGCTCGCCGACGTAGCCGCAGCGCTCGCACTCGCGGAGCGGCGTCGCGAACAGGACGTGGTCGGGCGTTTCTTGGAGCTGCATCAGGTTCGTTCCTCTTGGGTTGTGCGGTTGGTGTTTGGGTGGCGCTAGTTATCGGTCAGCGTCTAGTTATCGGTCGTGGCCGTATCCGTACTGGACGGCCGCCTCGTAGTCGGCGCGGCAGATCTCCACGGCGCGGAAAAGGGTGGCGGCGTCCTCGACGTCCAGGTGCGGCCAGCGCCGCAGCGTGGATGTGGGGCTGTACACCGGCTGGCCGGCGGTGTAGCCCTGCCAGCGGCAGGCCGTTTCGATCGCCTCGTCGGCGCTCGGAGCGACAGCGTAGGCGACGTCATCGTCGTGGCCCAGTGCGGCGTAGTAGGTCTCGGTGGTGGTGGTCATTGTCTGTTCCTTTCCGTCGTGGCGTTGGGCTGTGTTGCCCTGCCGTTACTGTTGAGGGGACAGTACACGCTCCTGCCGCGTAATGCAAGGGGTCAGGGCAACTCTTTTTCGGCGGCCTGCGCGCTGGCTTTTCACCCGGGAGCGCGGCGCAGAGGCAGGGCCGTAGCAGGCGCAGGTGGTGTAGGTAGCAGTTGCGGTGCATGCGGCTCGTGCGGCTCGTGCGGCTCGTTTTCCCTATGTTCGGCGCACATTCGCACCTGCTACCTGCCAGTGCCACTGCCTGTGCCTGTGCCTGTGCCTGTCCCCCCGCGCGCATGCGCGAGGTTGTAAGGAAAACGAGCCGCACGAGCCGCATCTGCGTAAATGCCTGTATTTGCAGGTGTTTGAGGTGTACGCGTTCGCGTAAAGAACGCGCCGCAGACGAGCCGCACGAGCCGCATCGCCAACAGTGTTGGTGTTTCGTGGTTGGCCGGATGCGGCGCGTTTGGTGCTGGCCGCGGCGCGTTCCAGGTAACACGCTGGGGTACACGCTGGGGTAGTGGCCCAGGCCGGAGCGGCGTTTCTCGGCGTGCAGGATCGTTCCGCGTGGGTCAGCCTACGGTGGTCTGATGCTGGCTCTGCTGGTGTACAGCTACGCGAACGGCATCTTCGGTTCTCGTCGGATCGAGCGGGCGACGTACCGGGACCTCGGTGTGCGCTACGTGGCCGCGAATCTGCACCCGGACCACGACACGATCTGCTCTTTTCGTCGCAACAACCTGGTAGCGATCGGCTCGGCCTTCGAGGAGGTGCTGTTGATGGCTCGGGAGTTGAAGCTGTTGCGTGTGGGGATGGTGAGCGTGGACGGCACGCAGGTGGACGCAAACGCGAGCAAGCGGAACAGTCTGCGTTACGACCGGGCGATGGAGCTGCGCGAGCAGTTGCAGAAGGAGATTGCGGGCCTGATGGAGGAGGCGGAGCGGGCTGACGGCCGGGAAGCCTCAGACGAGCAGAGCTTGCCGGAGGAGTTGAAGCGGCGGCGTCACTTGAAGGCGAAGCTGGACGAGGCCTGCGCGACGCTCGAGCGGCGCGCGCGCCGTCGGGCGGAGCGTGAGCGCGCCGAGTACGAGCGCAAGCTGGCGGAGCGCAAGAAAGCGGCCTCCGAAGCGAAGAGGTCGGCGTCCGAAGCCTCCGAGCGAGGAGCCGGAGGCGGAGCAGCAGATCAACCTGACGGACCAGGACAGCGGCCTGATGAAGAAGAGCCGGAACAGCGAGTGGCGGCAGTCGTACAACGCTCAGGCGGTGGTGGACGCCGATGGGAGTCAGTTGGTGCTGGGGGCTCGGGTGAGCGGTTGCGCGAACGACAAGCGGGAGCTGGTCGCGGACGTGGAGTCGGTGCCGGAGACCGTGGGCACGGTCGAGCGGGCGCTGGCGGACAACGGCTACGCGAGCGGCAGCGAGGTCGGGACGCTGGAGGACCGGGGCATCGACGTGTTGGTGTCGACCCGCAAGGAGGACCGCCGTCGCCGGCACGACTTCCGGCCCGAGACGCCGGAGAAGCCTCAGAAGGAGCCGAGGGCCGAATGGGTGCTGAAGATGCAGGAGAAGATGGCCCGGGACGACAACCGCAAGAGGTACGGCCTGCGCAAGCAGACGGTGGAACCGGTCTTCGGCATCGTCAAGCAGGTCCTGGGATTCCGGCAGTTTCACCTGCGCGGGCTGACCAAGGTCGACACAGAGTGGAAGCTCGTCATGTTGGCGTACAACTGCAAGCGTCTGCACAACCTGATGGCCGCTTGAACCCCTCGTGGCCGTCTCGGCTCCAATGTCTGAAGCTCCCGACTGCACTCGCGGGCGAACCCGGACCCTGACAGCCGCCGAACGCCCACGAACGCTCGCTCAGCCCGCGACGGCGGCGCTCACGCAACGCCTATCGAACCGTCGCCCTGGCCTACAGGGGCGACTCCGCGACAACCCAAGTCCGACAGGCTTGTTAGGCGAACTTTTTTTCGGCGGCACGCTGCGCACGCATGTAGCAGCGCGAGCAGTATCCCCGGGCCAGGTGCTTCCGGCCGCAGCCTGGCGTTGTGCAGGTCTTGGCCGGTGGGCCGGGCGGCACGCTGCCAACGGGCGACAGCATGTCCGGGTGTTCGGCCGGGTTGGCCGGCCGGCCCAGCTTGTTCCAGCGCCGGTAGTGGCCCTGGCAGAGGCCCTTCGCGCAGTGCGGGCGGCCGCAGCCAGGGATGGTGCAGGTGCGGGCGGCGGTGGTGGTACGGGCCATCAGGCACCCACCGATCCGCCCGAGCCGAAGAAGCCCAGCCTGACAAAGCGCCGGCCGCCGTGGTGTTTCTCAACGGAGACCACAACTAGCTCAACAGGATTTGCGTCGGGGTTGTCGGGGTGGAAGGCCCTGACGACAATCTTGTCGCCAACGTTCGCCATGCCAAGCTGGTCGCCCGGGCCGGCCCAGATGTCGACGGAGTTGACCGTACCGGTCTTGGTGTTCAGGGTCATGGGCATTGTCTGTTTCCTTTCCCGTGTGGCGTTGGGCTGTGTTGCCCTGCCGTTACTTGTTGAGGGGATGATACACGCCTGCCGCGCAATGTCAAGGGGTCAGGGCAACGGTGGTGGCTGGGCTACCGCAGGCCCTCCCACACGGCGGCAGGGTCCGGCGCCCAACCTGCGTCAATGGCAAACTCGCAGGTAGCGCCCAGGGTGAGGCTCATCGCGTGCAACTTGGCCAGCGTGGCGCGCGCTTTCTGGATCGCGGCCTGGTCGTCGCCGTCGGGCACCAGCGTGATGCGCCGCCACCTGGCCGGCCCCGCGTGCAGTGCAGCTAGCGCCAGCCTGCCCATGCCACCCGACCCGACCGCGGCCGCTACCGTGCCGCCCTGGGTGCTGAGCGCCAGGGCGTCCGCCACGCCCTCGCACACCCGCAGGGTGTCGCCGGCGCCTACGCCAAAACCACGGCCGGCAGCAGGGCCGTAGGTGCGTTTGTCGGGTGAGCCGAACTTCTTGTGCGCGTGATCCAAGTACAGCAACTGGCAGGCGACGCCGGCGCCCAGCGGTGCTACCAGCGCACCTGCGGAGCCTTCCGGCACGTTGGCTTTCAGGCGTTGCAGCGCCGCCGCATCCAGCCAGGCCAGGGCCGACGGTTGCGCGGATCTGATCAGGCCGCAGCGCCATCCTTCGCGCACGCGCGCAGGTACAGGGCCGGCAGCTTCCACCAGCCGCCGCGCCAGATCCGCGATGTGCTTTTTGTGGTTGGCCACGGGCTTGGGTGCCGGGCTTGGTGCTGGCCGCGGCCTGGTGACGCGGTGCGGCGGTGTTACGCCGTTGCCACCTGTTTCGAAGTTTGCCGCGGCCAGTGCCGCCACATACCACTGTGGGTCGGTGTCATCGCAGTGGCGGCAGCCTGCCAGGCCCAGCCGACCTTCGACGTCGGTCACGTGGAAACGATCGTGCCCATCCCGGCACACGGGGCATGGGCCAACGTAGTGGTCTCCGCTGCGCCGCAGGTCAAGTTTCGCCGCCCACAGTTCCGCGCTGGGCCGTTCCAGCGGGCCTGCGGTGGTGGTGGCGCCGTGTGCGCCGGTGAAACTGCTCATGGCCTGCCGGAACGGAACTTCGGGTGCGGCGGCATCTGCCGCTGGCGGGAACTTCTTGCTTGCCTGCCTGCGCCGAAACCGAACTTCAACTTCGGGTGCGGCCGGCCGGTACCGGAACGGAACTTCAGGTGGCTTGCCTGCCTGCGCCGAAACCGAACTTCAACTTCGGGTGTGGCCCGGGCGCGGCGGCGGCGTGGCCGGCACCTGGATCGAACTTCAACTTCTTTGCCGTGGCCGGAACGGAACTTCAACTTCGGGTGCGGTGCGGCTGCCTGCCGGCCTGGATCGAACTTCAACTTCGGGTGCTGGAACCGAACTTCAACTTCAACTTCTTGTGCGCTAGAACGGTAACGGTTCTTCTTCGGTCACCAGGCGCAGACCCAATCGGAAACTTTTTTTGCTGCGGCCGCGGCGCTGCGACCGGAATCCGCGGTCGCGCAGAAAGGCTCCGAAGCGCTGGTGTGTAGGTGCGCGTTTGTAGCCGTTGTCCTCGAACCACTTCTTCATATCCTCGGCCAAGTCATTGAACCGTTCCTCGGCTTCAAGATCGCGCTCGGTGCGCTCTGCCAGCCACCGGTCCAGTGGTGGTGAGGCGTCGCGCATGAAGGCTTTGGATTCTTCGGTTACGCATTCCGGCACCGGAGGCAACCCGTCCTCCAGATAGACGATCGCCTCCTGAACGAGTTGGTGCAGTATGCCCCGGTACTCTTTGCGGAGCCGCTGTTTCAGGGTGACGTCGGGCTTGGCCGGCTGGTAGTCGAACGGAAGCACTCGCAGGCGCCGCGCCATTGCCAGGCCACCCTCGAGGCTGGGTGTGTGGTTCACACCGAACCAGGGAACGCCCATGAGGGTGATGTCCGTCTGGTCCTCGCGCATGCGGCGCGCGCGCAGGGTGCCGTCGCCGCCTGCCAGCATCTTGACGCGCTGGACTACCCACTGGCCCTCGGCGGCTTCAGGTTGCACGATCAGTCGCCGGTTGTGGAGGTCGGCTAGCTCGGTGGTGTGCCGGAACACAGCGGTCGGCTTGAAGAAGTCCGGCGCCACCTGAATGCTGTGTTCGCCCATCAGCTCGCTTAGCACGCGAAGGAAGATGCCTTTGCCGTTGCCGCCTTCGCCCTTCAGCAGGATGATGATTTCCTCCCGCGGCATGCCACAGAGGGTGTATCCGGCTAGCCGCAGCAGGTAGCGGCGCAGGTCCTCGCGCTCCAGCGTTACGTGGTCCAGGAAGCTGTTCCACACGGGTGTCTCGAACTTCTCGTCCGGGCACTCACCTAGCAGCATCTCGACGCGGTCGTTGGGTTGTGCCGGCCGCCGTTCGCCGGTGCGCAGGTCGAACACGTCCACGCGCATCTGATAGTTGCCGAGCGCCAGCAGGTACGGCTGCGAATCGAAGCGGATCTTCCGCTTCAGCGCATCGGCCGAGCAGAAGGAGGCCACGCCGCGGCACCACACGGGCGGGCACGGGTTCACCTCGTCGCGCGCGTTGTCCTCGGCCCAGTCGGCTATGAGCGCGAACAGCTCTCGGCTGCCGCGTACCCAGCGGCTCTCACCATCCCAGGTCATGACGTCGCCGGTTTCGCGGTCGGTTACGACGGTGTGGACGCCACCGAAGGCGGCAGCGGCTGTGGACACCCGTATCGGCTTCTTCTTGCTCATGGCTCACCACGCAGTACACGGCGGGCGAGGTTGTAGGCGTCGGCGGCCTGCGGGTTGTGCTTGTGGCAGGCCGAGGCCCGGCGCTCCAGCTTCCTGTCGATCACGCAGAAGGTGTCCTGGACCACTGCCGGCGCCGCGCTGCGTGCTGGATCATCTGGGTCGGTACAGCCGGCTACGCAGTGCCATCCGTCGTAGTAGTCCATATCGCCACCGCAGGCTGAGCAGGTGGGGTCACTCACTGAACACGCCAGGTTGGATGCTCATGCACTTCGGGCAGGTGACCAGGGATGGGCTGTTGCTGGCGCAGTGCTTCCCTGGGTAGACGCCGCAGTGAATGACGTCGAGCTTCTGGCCGCACCTGGCTTCCGGAGACCAGACCCCACCTGAGTTGGCGTGGACGTAGGTGGGCTTGGCGCTGGGCCGCGGAGGATCGTATCGGGCGAGGTTGGGGAAGTTCACATCAGCTCCTCCTGTTTCAGTGCTCGGTAGCGTTGCTCCCAGGCCGTGTAGCGCTTCCACTCGGCCTCGAGGTCCGGCCAGCGCTTCAGCAGCTCGTGGCTGCTGTACCAGGCGGCAGCCCAGGCCCTGGACGAGTGGTAGCTCACCAGCAGGCAACGGGCGCGATCGTTTCCGATGACGGCGGCTTGGTGGACAAGTTGCCATCCTATGTGTGGCGCGAACAAGAGCAAGTCGTCTATGAGCCCGGGCAGCTCGCGCCACTCCGGTCCGGTGTGGCCGCGCTCCTGTAGGCCCAGCAGCAGCGGCGCCTTCACCGCGCGATGGTTCTTCGCCTCGAGCCATTCCAGGTCGGGCGCACACCAGCCGTCCAGGGAGGCGGCGTAGTTGCCGCGCTCTAACGCAGCCGGGAACGCCCGGGGCAGGAATCGGTGCTGGATGACACGTTCCATGAGGTGGCCGCGCTCGCGCATGTTGCGGACGAACTCGGACACGGGCTCCTCTGGCACGCCGCGGCGCATGTCGGCCAGGTCGACCCAGGACTTCTTGTTCCAGTTCGGGTTGGCCCGCATCACCACGGCCGATGATGATGCGGTCATCTTCTTCGACCGCCAGGTGTGCCAGGCCGGGGAGCCCTGGTGGTAGTGGGCTACCCTCACCGGAAGATCTTCCTCGCCGCCTGGCGCAGCCCGGGACCGGCATCTGCCGGTAACTGATGCAGCCAGCTTCTCGAGCTGCGCGGCCTGGCGCAGCAGCCGGTTCACTTTGCGTAGCAGCTCGATGTTGATGGTGACGGGCGGTAACCTAGCCACGGGCGGACGGACGGGCGGCCGGAAGGAAGGTGTGCTTGCCGGTGTTCACGCCGAAGGCCAAGCGCTCGAGCTTGCTGGCGAACTGTTCGCGGCGCAGCCGGCGCCGTACCGCTTCGGGTGTCTCCTTGCCAGACCGTTGTGGCCTGCTGCGTTCACCTACTTCGGCATCGCATACCACGCCCATGAAGTCGTGATACAGATCTCTGAGTTCGTCGTGCGGATAGGGCTGCTGCGGCGTGCTGCTGACAGGTTCGGCGGTCATGGCATTGCCTCCTCGTCTAGGGCTATGGCTGCGGTGCGCAGGTCGGATCGTGTGGGCCGGCTGAAGAGCACGGGCCGCGTGCAGTCCACATCGCAAAGGATCGCGTTCACGAACGCGGCCGCCCAGGTGGTCTGCACGTCGATGGCAGTGAAGGTGAACACGCGCCAGCCCATTGCCTGCGCGAGGTTGGCCTTAGCCGAATCGGCCTGTAGGCCATCGTAGGAGCCGTGGCCGGCGCCACCGCCGCGCGGTGATCCCTGGATCTCGACGGCGATCTTGCGCATGGGCCAAGCGAAGTCGAACTCGAGCTTCCGGCCTACGTGGTCCGCGAACAGGTAGTCACGCTCGGGTTGAGGTACGCGGTCGCCGCGGGCGCAGGCCTCCGCCCGGTGACGTAGCTGGCGCGCGAACGCTGTCTCGAGGCTGCTTGGGCGCCGCGGCACTACGTCACCTCTTCGCCGAAGAAGGCATGGTGGTCCAGCCATCATTCGTCCTCCTCGTACGGCACGGATCGAGCGGTAGTGGTGTAGCCAGGACCCCAGCGTGCGAAGACACCAACCCTAACAGGGCCAGCAGTTGTGCCTGCCCATCAAGGTCCAGGGCGGCGTGGACACGGCCCCAGTCGGCAAACAGGATGCCGCCTGCGATCCCGTACATCTCGTTCGCTTCGTAGTAGGTGAGGCCGGCGCGCATCACATCACCTCAAGCACTGTCAAGAACCTGCGGTACGGGATCTCAGGGTTGTCGGTCGGCTCGGTGCCCACTTCGACCAGTGCCCCGGGCCATTGCCGGTAGTCGTCGCCGGCGCCCTGTATCATCGCGATGTGCTGGGTGTCGGTGAGCGGTTGCCGGGTGCCGTCATCCAGGTCCAGAGCCATGACAGGCGGCGCACCGGAGTTCTCGGCATCCCAGGCTTCTACCCACGACACGCTGTCCACCACGGCCTGGCGCGACGAGTGGGCTCCGTCGGTGAAGCTGCTCATGCTTCGCCGAAGACGTCCAGTGCGTCTTTCATCGCGGCGTTGTAGCCGGCCGCGTAGGCCGTGTTGCTGTTGATGCTGCTTACGGACAGCTTCGCAATGATCCGTTCCTGTTCGGCACGCAGGTCTTCGGCTATCTCGCGTGCTTGCTGTGCAGCGATAGTGTGGTGCAGGTCTTGAGGACCTGGGCGTGGCCTGGCAATCTGTTCCCACTTCTGGACCAGTGCCTTCACTGCTGTTCGACCTGCTTCTTCGCGGATGCCCGTTCGGACGCGGCCAGTGCGCGGCGTAGGGATCGGCGCATCCAGTCGGGCGGCGACATGCCGTCGCGCTTGGCAGCATCGAAGATGCGCTTCAGTGTGCCGCCTACGTCCTTGTGGCTGATCAGTTCTGGGTAGTGCATGGCGGGATCGTTGCCTCCTTTTCGGAATCGTAGTTTTCGTTCGGCTCGCAAGCCTCGGTCGCGCCGCTCAACGCCAGGGCCTCGCGCAGGCTGCGGCGCATCGCCGGGTCCATCGCCGGGTCACTGGCCAGCCGCTCGCGGGCCAGCCGCACGGCTGCGGCGCGCTCGGCAGCCGACCAGAGGGCCGGCCGGTGCGGATCGTTGCCGGGGGCCTGCCGGGCGATCACGGCCAGCCGGTGGTCGGCGATCGTGGTCCCGTCGGCCGGGTGCGGCTCGCCGCACCCGGGATCCTCGATCAGCAGGCGGTAGGCGGCGCGGATCATGCAGGGCGCATCGTGGATCAGCACGCCGTAGCGCGAGTCCGTCAGCCTCGATCCGCAGTCCGCGCACTCGCGGGATCCAGGCACGCCGCCGGCCTCCGCCCACGCGATCCGGTCGGAGTCGCAGTCAGGGCAGCGCAGGCCGACGTAGCGCCCGCTTGCATCCTCGCGGATCGGGATGCACACGTCGTGCTCCGGCGTCGCCGGCAGCGGCTCGCGGTCGCCGCCGGAATCGAACCACTCGCGCCGGTCCGGGTCCTGGTAGCGCTCGCGGTGCAGGCAGCCGCGCAGGCGCAGGGGCCTGGCGCTCGCGGTAGTCTGAGGGTCGGTCTCGGTGGTGGTCATCGTCATCTCCTTGGTCTGAGGGTTAGCAGCTCGAGCATTGCGGCGATGCCGGGGATGATGCCCAGGTAGTTGCTGCGTGCCTCGCGAGCTCGCCGGCTTCCGGCTCGCGGCCGTTGCGGGCCTTCCATAATGAGCCCGGCGGCAGTTCGACGTAGGCGTCGACCCGCTCCACGTTGGCTAGCTTGGCCAGCGCCTGTTCCGGTGGCTGCATACGGTCAGGGTAGCACATGGGTTGACAGCGGTAAACCGAGGTGTGCTACAGTCAACGCGCCGGCGGATGGACCGTAACGGCAGGACACGAAAAGGAACACCATGACCCCTCAGGAAGCCATCGACATGTACGAGCCTGTGATGCCCTCGCCCTACATCTTCAGGCGCGAGGCGCTGCGGACCTATATCCTGGCCGGCCGTGGTGCGATCACGGCGCGGTCGGAGATCAGCCGCAAGCGCTACACCTTCAAGTTCAGCCGGCCGGCGCACAAGCTGGGCGGGAAGCAGGCTCTGTTCGTGCGGCTCGTGACGGGGCCGGACGGGGAAACCACCTTCATCGGCACGATCTGGCCGGACGGCCGGTTCGCCGCCGACCGCAAGCGCGGCACCTTCCAGGCGAAGGCCGCGTTTGCGTGGCTGTGGCAGCAGGCGCGCCTCGATGGCGGCAACCTGCCGTCGAACGTGGCTGTGTGGCATGAGGGAAGCTGTGGCCTCTGTGGCCGTGCGCTGACGGTGCCCGAGAGCATCGAGTCCGGCTTTGGCCCGGTCTGCCAGGCGCGGATGATGAAGGCAGGTGTCTGATGCAGTGGGAAGAAACACCTGACCACGTCCGGAAGCTGAACCTCCTGGGCGCGGCAACCGAGCGCTCAGCGCCATGCACTGAGTGCCAGGAGGTTGACGAGCACGAGTTTGTCCACCCGGCTGTTGCGATGCAGGTAATCGCCCGTGGTGAAAACGTCTGATGCGCCGCTACCGCAAGAGCCGGAAGTTGTTCGCGCCCATGCAGACCATCGCCACGGAAGGCCCTGGCAAGCGCGTTGTCCGCGACGACAACGGCAAACGTCCTGGGCCGGGTGTACGGCAACGGTGGTGGACGTTACGTGGCGCTGGTGGCGGCCTACAGGCCGGACGCCGGCGACGACGACACCGAGCGCTGGGGCTGTTGCCGCATGCTCAACCACTTCCCGACCGAGGAACTGGCGGTTGCGGCCGACCAGCCTCGTGATGCGTTTGGCCGATTTCTAGCCGCAGCGGAGTGTCCGCACCGGCACATCACACCAGGACCCAACACCAACAGGAGGAAACGAAACATGGGTTCATTCACCGACAGCCACGGCGGCGGCGAGACCATCTCCACCGCCCAGCTCCAGAAGCAGAAGCAGGTCCGCGTCGTCGAGTCGGCCGAGACGGTCGACGGGTTCGGCGAGGGCGACCCCAAGCGCGTGAAGTTCACGCTGGTGGCCACCGACAAGTACGACGGCAACGTCCTGTACTCGAACAACTCCATCCGCGTCACGATGCTGAAGGCCGTGAACGACGACAAGATCCCGGACGAGATGGACGAGTGGCGCGGCTTGAAGCTGGGCCTCTTCGCCAGCAAGGTGCAGACGCCCAATGGCAGCACCACGGCCCGCCAGGTGAAGATCCTGGGTTGGGACGAGGACGTCCGGAAGTCGAAGCCCGCACCCACGGGCGGCGACGACGATTTCGACGAGAGCGAGACGGACGACAATATTCCGTTCTAGCCGGTCGAAACGCGGCACCTGCACGGGTGCCGCTTCGGGCGCACGGCAGCGTCCCTGACGATGACCTGACCACTCAGCCAGCCAGCGGATGGGCCGCAACGGCAGAACTACAAGGAGCAGCGAGCGCACATGGAACTCACAGACGCTCAGCAAGCCGCAGTCAAGGGCGCAGTCGCGTTTCTGAACGACGGCGACACGAAGTTGCAGACCAGCGACGACCCCGAGCCGATGGGAGGCTGGCAGGGCACCGCCGACTTCGGCGACGACGAACTACAGAACGGCATCAAGCGCCTGGGCGGCCTGGCTGGTGCTGGCAAAACGACCTGCCTGTCCGCGATTGCCGCTGCCGTGGAGCCGGCGCCACTGGTGCTGGCGCCCACGAACAGGGCCTGCGTGGTACTGCGCCACAAGGGTGTCCCGGCCTCCACGATCCACTCGGCGCTGTACACGCCGATGAGCCGCATGCTCCAGGACCAGCTAGCGGACCTCCAGGGCGACCTCGACACGCTGCCGCCCGGGCCGGAAGCCGGCCAGGTGAAGGCGGCGATGACCCGGCTGCTGAAGCAGATCGATGAAGCAGAGCAGGCGGGCGGCGAAGCCAGCGAAGTGAGCTTCGCCACCAGCCAGGACTGTGCGCTGGCCGAGGCGCCGTCGATCATCGTGGACGAGGCCAGCATGGTCACGACCGGGATCCTGTCGGACATGCGCTCGGTAACGAGCGCGCCGATCCTGTTCAGTGGCGACCACGCACAGCTACCGCCTGTCGAAGGCGAATCGGTGCTCACAGACGAGCCCATCGATTGGGAGCTCACCGAGAACATGCGAGTGGGCGACCAGAAGGACCTGGGCGATCTGGCGGTGCAGGTGCGCAACGAGGGACGCTTCCCGCAGCGCACCGGGACGCCGGCAGCGGTGTGGCGGCCGGTGCAGACGCTTGTGGAGAACCTGTCGTGGCCGGACGTGGTGATCGCCAGCCGTAACGCCACGGTCATCAAGCTCAACCGCCTGGCGCGCGCACAACGCGGCCTCACCTCGAAGCTGCCGGACGCCGGCGACCGGGTTGTGGCGCTGGGCAACGACCCGAAGCAGGGCCTCTTCAACGGCCGCCTGTACACGGTACTGGAGCAACTGGCACCGCCACCCACGGACAGCGACGACGTGACGACGCACCAGGGCCGCCCGTGCAAGATCCGCGGCCAACTCGAGCCGGGCGAGAAGATGTGGGGAGCCTTCATCGTGGAGCCGAACGGCGAGGTGAAGGAAGGCGACAAAGTGCTCGTTCGCACCCGCGGCGGCAAGAAGTGGACCGACCGTGTGTCGCGCGTAGTGAACGAGGGCCGCTGGGGAACCGAAGTCACCTGCGGCCGCCCGGGCCTACAGCTACGCCTACAGCCGCTCGACGGCGGCGATCCGATCGATGCCTCGTGCGACGTGGAAGCGTTGCGGTGGCAGGACACCCACGGCAAGAAGGCTCCCGGCAGCCACCCGTCGAACGCGATCGGCTGGGGCTGGGCTATCACCTGCCACAAGGCTCAGGGCAGCGAGTGGGAGAAGGTGGCTGTCGTAGACGATGCGGCGTGGATGTGGCATCAGAACCCTGACCACTACCAGCGCTGGCTGTACACGGCCGTGAGCAGGGCCAGCTCGCGTCTGGTGTACTCGAAGATGCAGAAGGGCGACGCGATCCAATGAGCAGACGGTTTCGCTGTGCAACCTGTCTTCACTGGCGGAAAGTCAAGGGGCTCAACGGCACCTGCTACGCAACGACGCCAAAGGTCGTGATGTGCCCCGATGGAACCGGGCGCGTTGCCTGGCCGATCACGGCATCGGACGAGAGTTGCAACTCATGGGCCCTGCTACGCCGACCACAGCGCAATGGCTGATGAGTTCGAACGTGCTGCTGAGGTTGCCCGTGAGTGGCTGCGGCCGTTGTACCTGGAAGCCTGGAAAGCGGTCGGCAAGCCCAGCGGCGACCGACGCCACTTCTTGGCGCGGGTGGTGCGCAAGGTGGCCAGCGCCGACGCCTACTGCACACCCGAGGCCGTGGCCGAGCGCCGCGAAAGGATCGAGGCATGGGTTCGCGCGAACCCTGCCCTAGCTGTGGCGGGTCTGTGCCCGCCGCTTCACCATGTGAAACCCTATAGGGAGTAGAACCAGTGCCAGCCAAGAAGAAGACCGCGACAGCGGCACCTGCGGCGCAACAGGCGCAGCAGACAACCATCGAGGGCATGAGCTTCTTCACGAAAGAGCTGGGCGCAGCCGAAGGCATCCGCGACAAGCGCGACGCCGGCTTTGCGCTGTCGATCATCGAGGAGAACGTGCGCAACATGAACAAGACTCGCTCCGCCCGCGAGCAGTTGCGGCGGAAAGAGATCGGCGTCTTGGTGGTGGCCCTGCGCCGCTACATTCGTCACACCCGTTTCGTGTCCCCGCTGCTGGCCTCGGCCAGTGTGCGTGACGGCGGTAGTCCCGGCTGTTGAGGTGGCGGGCGTGAACCCGTACCGCTACTGGCACCGCTACCGGCCCGAGAACGAGGTTGTCGTCCCGCAGTGGCTGGACACCATCCTCGCCACCATCATCGTGGTTGGCACCGCAGCCTGGCTGCTGATCGTGCTGCTGGGGCCGGCGTAGTGGACATCTATCCGTACTCAACGGTCGCATCGTTGCACCACGACCTGGAACAATACGGGGTCGACACGACCCTGACCTACATGCACAGCAAGGGTAACGGCGGCGAGGGCATGGAGGAGTACTTGCGCCGGCTGTTGCGCGAAGGTGTCCCGGATCATGATGCGATACACCCAGCCCTGCGGCGTGCATTGAAGCGCCGCAAGCTCATCTTCCTCCAGATGATCGACAACGAAGTGGGGTCCACAGCTTGAGGGCCTGGACGGACGTATGGCTCCGCGACGATCTCCCGTACGGGAACCTCGCCCGGCCGAGGAGGACGAATGATGGCTGGACCAATCGCACGCAGGCAGCGCCCGGGCCGCACACGCCGTATCCGCGCCATGCGCACACCGGACGAGTGGGCGCAGTTCTGGCGCCACCTCGGCCGTGGCTGGCCGGCAACGCGCCACCTCAAGAAGCCACAGCCGGCTCCTGGCTCGTGGTGGTCTGGCCTGTTCAGGCGACGCCGGGAGCACAACTGATCATCGGGAGCGCCGGGTGCCGCACACCGCGGCTTCTGCAAGTTCCATGACCCGGCGCTCCCACCTACACCACACCAGGCTGAAGACCACTACGAGGCCGGCAGGTCCCGGCTCAAGCAGATCACCGAAGCAATCGCGCCACGAACAGCGGCGCAACAGGAGGAACAGCAGTGAAGATCATCAAGCTAGAGGCCGAGAACATCAAGCGCCTGCGCGCCGTCGAGATCCGGCCTGACGGCAACCTGGTTGAGATCACCGGGCGCAATGGCCAGGGCAAGACCAGCGTCCTGGACAGCATCCTCTGGGCCATTGCCGGTACCCGTACCCATCAGAAGCAGCCGATCCGCGACGGCGAGCAGGTGGCGCGCATCAACCTGGACCTCGGTGAGATCGTGGTCCGCCGCCAGTTCATAGACGAGGACGGCAAGACCGCAACGCGCCTGCGCGTGGAGGCTGCCAGCGGCGCCGAGTTCAGCTCGCCACAGAAGATGCTGGATGGCCTGCTGGGCACGCTGTCGTTCGATCCGCTGGAGTTCATCCGGGCCGCACCGAAGGACCAGTTCGAGACGCTGCGGCAGTTCGTGGACGGCGTCGACTTCGTCAAGATGGACCGCCTGAACCGCGAGGCATACGACGAGCGGCGCGTCATCAACCGCGAGGCCAAGAAGCAGCGGTCCGCGGCCGGCCAGGTGCAGGTGCCAGAGGATGTGCCCACAGAGCTGGTGTCGGTGCAGGAGCTGGTTGCCGAGCTGAACCAGGCCAACGAGGCCAACGAGCTGATCGCGCGGGAACAACGAGATGTGGGCCGCAAGCGCGAGCGCTTGGCCGAGATCAAGATCGAGGTCGAGGACTGCGCCCGTAGGCTAGAGCGCCTTCAAACGGAGCGTGAAGGCATCGAGAACGACCTGGAGTTCGCTGACGAGATCCAGGCCCCGGTCGACACCACCAGCATCCGCCTACGCCTGGACAACGCAGAGGCGCTGAACGACGCTTACCGCCAGCGGCAGCGCCGCGACGAACTGCTGGCATCAGCCCGCGAGGCCGAAGACAAGAGCGCGAAGCTCACGGCTGCCATGACCAAGCGCACGCGCCAGGTGAATGAAGCCATTGCCGCGGCCGACATGCCGGTGGATGGCCTGACCCTGGCCGACGGCGCCGTGTTGCTCAACGATGTGCCGCTCGAGCAGGCCAGTGACGCGGAACAGCTCCGGTTGTCGTGCGCCGTGGCCATGCGCCAGAACGCGAAGCTGCGTGTGATCCGCATTCGCGACGGCTCGCTGCTGGACGAACAGGGCCTGGAGCTGTTGCGGGGCATGGCCGATGAGCACGACTATCAGATCTGGATCGAGCGCGTTGACAGCAGCGGCCGCGTCGGGTTCGTGATCGAAGACGGCACGGTCATGGAGCAGGGGCGCAGCAGGTGACAGTCGACTTCAACACCGGGCTCACGGACAGCCTGTCTTCGATGCTGGACCCGGAGGCGCTCACGCCAGTGGAGGAAGCACCGGGCGGCTACCTGTGCTTCTGTGGAGACTAGGTGCCACGGCCTAGCGGCTGCTAGCGGCCTGCGGTGCTACGGGATGCTGAGGCCTCTGACCACGCGGACGGCCGCTGCGCGCCGACAACGGCCGCTGTCCGCTCGGCCTGCTAGCATTGGAGCACATGAAAACTCCACTGCTGGAGCACAACGCATCTCGTTCATGCGGAACGACCGATGGCGCTGGCCAGGAGAAGGAGTGGTCGAGCCACGAGCTGACCGACCTGGGTGCTGAGGGCATCACTTCCATGATCCTGGAGTCGCGCCAGGTGTGGATCAAGTTCAGCAACGGCACGGCGGTTACACTGACACCCTACCTAGAGGACAGAGCATGAAGAACTGGCTCAAGAGCATCAACTGGAAGCACGTCATCGCGGCGTGGGCGCTCGGCGTCCTCAAGGCGTGGCTGGTGTGCAAGTTCGGCGTACCGTGGTCGAGTCTGGTGCCGTCGCTGTGACCCGCACCACCAAGACCCTGAGCGGGCTGGCGGGTCTGTACCTCGTCTGCTTCGCGTTCGTCGTCGTCGGGCCGCTGCTCCACTGCGCCCCCGAGTCTGCGTCCGTTCCTGAGTTCGTCGGCGTCGGCGATCAGCCGTCCGTCAGCGAGACGTATTTGATCAAGCAGGCTCAGGTTCGATGGGCGGAGGACATGCGGGATCACGTCCTGACTCACCTCGGCCTCGGCAACGTCCCGGTCAGGACCAACGCGGACCACTGGTCGAAATCAAGTCAGCGGGTGCGGTTCAACGCCTACGACGACGACCGCGCCTATGGCGTCACGTTCACGAACACCGGATTCAGCAACGCCGACATCACCTACGGCGACCCGGACGTGATCAGCGATCCGGCCGTGAACCACGGCGACAGCTTCTCCATTGTGGACAACTGCGGTAGCACGATCATCGAACATCAGATCGACGTGACGGTGACCGAGGAACACAGCGTCGAGACGACCGTTTCGCACTCCACCACCTTTGACTGGAAGGCCGGCGCGGAGGAGAAAGTCGGCGGCGAGTTTGCCGGCGTGAGCCTCGAAGTCACCCTGTCTCAGGAGTTCGGCCAGTCGTTCAGCCATGAGGAATCGCAGACCAAGAGCGAGAACACAAGCACTGAGAAGACGATCAGCGACAAGGTGGACATCCCGCCGCCCCCGGAGGACTTGGACTGCACCTACGTACTGATCACGGTGGGCAGCCAGAAGAAGACGGTGCAGTACCCGTTCAGCGCGAAAGGCGACCTGTCGTGGGGGATCGAGTTGGCGTTGCCCAAGCCCGGCAGCGGGCCGATCTACTGGACGTACAAGGGCAAGCGGTACGGCGACATCGACGATTGCTTCCGGGCAGCAAACGACGACGGAGGGATAGGCCCCGGAGATTGCGACGCGCACAACGACTACGACTGGTTCCGCGACAGCGAAGCCCTGGATCACTTCGCGACGGATCGGAACAACGGCTGGCGGCAGCGCGAGAACCCGACCAGCGAGCTTCACCCCTACGTGCTCAAGTTCGCGACCATCACCGACTTCTACCAGCTTTGGCGAGGCGACAACACGGAGTGGCCGGCTATGGAGAACGACGCTCTAGGCGCCGCGCATTCAGCGGCTCACCTGCTCGACAACAACCGCTATGTCGAGATCACGGGCACTCAGGTTCGCGTAGCCGAGGAAGGCACCGAATACTCGCTGCACGACATCAGCGACCCATCCTGTGATCAGGATGCCATCAAGGAGGCGTTCGACACCGACTTCGAGGGCCTGCCCGGAGACAAGCTGGACGAGTTGGGTTGCAAGTCGAGACAGCTATGAGCACATGTTCTGAGTGCCGCTGGTGGGAATCGTCGGAGTTGGAGCCGACCGAAGAACGCGGCACAGGGGAGTGCAGGCGTTTCCCGCCCGTTCCGCTGCGCGAGGATTTGGAAGTCGAGGGCTACTGGCCCACGACGGAGCCGGATGACTACTGCGGCGAGTACGCCGCGAAAGAGAAGGAGACATGATGAAGCGATCCCTACTCACCCTGACCGTGCTTGCGCTGCTTGCGATGCCCGTCGCGGCACAAGACATCCAGCCCGTCACGCCGCTAGAGCCAGCGCAGGGCGTCCACTCGGGGCACATCGCCGTCAACGTCGCGGGCGAGCAGCTCGGCTGGTCGTTCACGCTGCCCGAGGGGATGACGTTCGACGCCCAGGTGCAGCTCTACGAGGTCAACGACACGATGAGCGGCGTGGACCGCGTCAGGTCCGCCAGCGTCGGTCTCGGCTACACGCGAGACTTCGACATGTTATCCCTGGTGTTCGCCGGGCACGCCACGTATGCCAACGACGAGTTCAATCCCACGGCCGAACTGCGGCTGGAGTACGACCGATACCTGGTCTACGCTGAGTACCACTTCGACCCTCCGGACGGCGTGATCGACCTCGCGCAGGAGTGTTGGGAGGGTGTCTGTGTCGGTGTCGGGATTCGGTTCTGATGCAGAACCTCGTAGGACAGGTGATCTATGCTGGTGGCAACGCCGTTGCCAGGATCACCGCCCAGGACGGTGACAAGTTGACGATCTCTCCAGTCGGCGAGCCGGTGCAGGGTGAAACACCGATGCCGGCTCCAGGCGGCTGGAAGACGATCGAAGACTTCAACACCTGCGTCGGCATGGGGATCGAAGGCCCAGCAACCGGACGGGTCTTGACCGTCACGAAAGACGGCGTGTCCAAGCAGTACCGGCAGGTGTTCGGCGGGCCGTTCGATGGCACAAAGAAGGTGCCTGACGTGGAGCACCGGCAGGTGTTCGGCGGGCCGTTCGATAGCACAAAGAAGGCGCCTGCTGACGTGGACCACTGCGGCGAGTACACGCTGTCGTACTACGAGGGCGGCCCGAGAGAGGCGTTGGTCCTCAGCATGCCGGTCGAGTTCTTCTTCGAGAAGGGCTGACAGGCACTTCTGCACAGAGCCTGACAGGTTCGCCGCCCCGTCGATGCCTGTTGGTGCATTGGCGGGGCGGTCATGCGTTAGGCTGACTTTCAGCGATGGTTTCTGGGTACAGTTCGGCATCCAGCTCGGTCTGTCGGCGATCAGCTACCTGTCGAACAAGCGCCGCCGTAGAGGCAGCCGGCGCATCGCAGCGCAGCGCCGGCCGAATCAGATCCGCATACGCGGCGACGTTGACTTCCCGCTGTACTGGATCCTGGGCGAGTGCCGGATCAGGGCGCGGATCTTCTATCACGAGACCCGTGGCTACCTCATCACCACTGCCCCTCACTTCTCGGCTGCACGCCCGGGGCGCGGCCGCTACCTGGATGTCGGCAGCACGATCACCCAGGGCCGCAGCAAGGGGCCGAAGCTGATCGCGGTCGACAGAGACAACTTCAAGGATGTAGCCGACGCACCTGGCCAGGGAACGGACCTGGCATGGATTGAGGAGCCAGACACAACCGACGGTGGCCTGGTGCGATCCGGCACCACGCGGCGCCTCGGGAAGTGGCGGATGATCTTCAACACGCTCGCGGACGGCAGTCAGGGCTCTACGTTGCGCGAGGCTGCGGCCGCCGCCATAGCCCAGCACGCGCAGTCTCTACCCTTCGGCACCAACCACAAGGGCTACGGCATCTCGTGGGTCCACATGGAGTTCGACCAGCCTCCGTTCGGTGAACAGAAGGGAGTCACCGTTATCGCCGGCGACCCGTTCCCGATCGTGTGGGATGAGGACTCGGACGGGCCGGACGTGGAGATGATCTACGAGGGCATCTTCCTGAAGCTCCCGACGCGTGGCCAGGCGTATGAGCAGTGGCCTACCGTCTACACGCGCAACTGGAGCGCCGGCGAACTCTGGCGCCTGCTCGAGTTCGAGGGCCGGCCGCTGCGGAACATCAACCAGGCTTCCTTCATAGAAGCGGCCGAGATCAGCGCGACCAAGCTGGAGATCGATGCCGGCGAAGAGCTGTGCAACATCCGCTGGTGCTACCTGGGCACGCGGTCCAGCACGAGGCCAACGCAGCTCACCGGGAACGCCTGGCCACCACCGGCGCCGGGCAGGACGCAGCGCGAGGGCGCGGTAGCGGCATCAGGCATCGCCGATCCGTATCTGTGGTACGCGCTCCAGTTCAATATCGATGGAACCTGGACCAACTGGGGCGCGTGGATCCTGTTCCATTCACCGCGCGGCGGCAACGGAGGCAGAGGTGGCCAGTCAGCGAATGCGCTGGCTGTCAGGGCCGTGAAGTCGACCGGGCTACTACCAGGCGCCGGCACCGATTCGCTGGCGTCGTCCGTGTCTTTTGCGGTTGACGGGCCAAGCGTCGTTGTTTCCGAGTTCGGTGCACCGGATCCTGGCACCATCGACCTGAACCCTGTCCCGGGCGAACGCGAGACGGAAGACTTCGCCACACGCAACGGCACCTTCTTCACGGCCTCCCAGGAGATGCCGACGCACCGGATCAACTTCCAAGCGCCGGATGCGTTGCAGAGTCTGAGCCTGCGCTTCGAGTTCCGCACCGGCGCGGCCGTGAGCAACGCAGGCGAGAAACTGTTCTGGCTCGGGTGGCCCAGGCACCGAGACCTGGTTGGCTACGGCATCGTCAGGAACGGTCAGCTTCTGATCGTCCACGGCTTTGGGCTGCCAAACGACGAGAAGCGCCGGGACCAGGTGCGGTACAACCTGCGGCCCAACACCACCTATGAGGTCCAGTTCGACTTCCACGGTGGAGATCACTACCAGCTACAGGTGACGCCACTAGATGAGAGCATGGCGCCAGCGAACGTCACCGGCATTCCGAGCATCTCCTACCTGCCTGCTGGGCAGGCATCCATCACCTTCGGCGGTGAAGGCACGAGTGCAGAACCGATACAGCCAGGAGCTAGCTTCAGCGACCTGGTGATCTCAGGCCAGCGCGCCGGCCCGCGCCTGAGCGGTCCTAGCCCGTTGCCGCCCGGTGTCATCCCCGGAGACCCTGCCGACGTCTACTGCCGGCAGCTTGGCCTGGACCGGGAGGTTGAGCTGTACGAGGTGAACGGGATCGTATCGAGCGACGACAGGTTGGCCGACGTAGCCGACGAGATGGGATTCGCCGGCTCAGGTGGAGTCGTATCTGATGGCGGCGTCCAGTACGCGATGCCGGGATGGGACCGGGAGCCGGTAGCGCACCTGGACGCGACGCATCCGGACGTCCAGCGGTTGCCGTGGCGATCGGCGCCGCCACTCGATGAACGGGTCAACGCTGCGTCCGTGACCCTGGCCAACTCGCGCGCTCACCACCACAAGCCCTACACCACGGCGCAGGTCGTCGACCAGGCGCAGCGGGTCCGCGATGGCCAACTACTCCACCACCACTACGGCAGCAAAGGCTTCATGACGTCGCCGGTTGCGGCAACGATCATCCTGAGGCAACAGCTCGCGGCGGCCAGGCCCTGGAAGGTGGTGCCCTACGAGATGCCGATCGAGTTCGATGCCTCTCTGAGGAAGGCGATACCTGGGCAGCGGATCACCTTGAACGATCCCGGTATCGATCTGCATCCGGTTGTGAGCCGCGACCCGGCCGGCGCACTGTTCGGCTACGGCAACCCGTCCGGCCGCTACATGCGCCTGCTCAACCGCACATTCAACTTCGAACAGCTCACGATGCGGCTGCTGGTAGTTGAGCACCCTGACGGCGTGTTCGCTCCTGACCAGGCTTTCCCTGGGCTCGAGCCGGACCCGAGTGCTCCTGGCTCCTTCGTTGCGAAGCCCACCGGACTGTCGCTCTTTGAGCGTGCCTACACGACGGACGATGGGGTTCTGCGCACCGACATACTCGGCACCAGCGAGATCGCAGCCGTGGCGAAGCGGATTGTCCAGTGGCGCCCTGTGATCCCGGGCGGTACACCGGAGAATCCCTACACGTCGCTCACGGTAAAAAACAACCAGGGCAACGATGTGACGCTCACTGAGACGCCGGCCTGGGGCGGTGAGCGCCAGTTCAGCATCGACGGCTCTGACTTCACTTTGCCTGACGTGAGGATCGGCGTGACGCTTGAGTTCCGATTGATCGACGTGAGCTTCAGCGGTGCTAACAGCGAACCTTCGGACGTAGCGACGATTACACCAGATGGGATGACCGATCAGCTTGCCGATCCTTCCGGGCTGTCGGCAACGCCGATGACGGGCGACTATTTGATCGAGTGGGAGCTGCCGAACGAGCCCGACTACGGCCTGACACGCATCCGCCACAAGCGCGGAGTTTCGACTGGTGCAACGCCGCCTGCCGATGCTGTTGCGGCGGGAGCGGTGCGCGGTACTTCGGCCATTTACCAGCTTGGCGGGAGCGCCGCACCCGGCTCGGGGCGGGCGTGGATTCAGCACGAGGACAGACGCGGCCGGGCCACGAACTGGGCGGCGATCAACGTGGCGCAACTGGGCGAAGACGAGAACGAGGTCTACGTTGACATCGTGTTCGCCATCTCGGACTCAAGCACTTCCGCTCCAGCGCTTGGGCCGAACGATGCGATCACGGGAGCCCGCCGGATACCGATGGACACAACCACCGCATGCCCGTACCTATGGGCGTGGGCCAGGACGGCCAAGAGGTCGGCTGGGGGCCTCTACCTTGAGTGGTCGGCATGGGGCGAAGCTGTTCTCTGGGGGGTTCACGAAGACACCGAGCCGCCTGTCGGCGCGTTCCAGATTCAGTTTGAACGACGAAGCCGAAGCGACACCGAGTACAGGGAACCGGTCGACGGAAACGTATCTTCTGCCTATCCGTACTTCGACATGCGCCAGCGTCGGAGAGTCGGATCTGCCGGTTCGTGGACAGATTGGGGGCCGTGGATTCTCATGGCCGTACTAGTCGACGGCGTCACGTTCGAGGGAGTGTTCGCACGATTCAGCGCCCTTCAGGTTGGTGTGGCCGCTTCAACCAGCGACCCGGTCGTCACCCCATCCTCGACTTGGTCGGGGTGGACGGACCGCGGCGCGGTAACGGCGCAGAACCGTCCTTCATGGCTTATGGACATGAGCAACTGGAACGACTTCAACGCTTCGACACCAAGAACGGCCGCGTTCCTCATCACATCGGGCGCGACCAACAAGCCGACTCGGGTAGACGCCGACACCAGGGGTCTGATTTTCAGGTTCGACGGGACTCAAGACCTGCTCCTTGCGGACCTGTGGGGAACAGCAGCCGTTGGGCTCCTGTACTTGATTTGGGCTCAGACCACGAGCGGGAATCCTGCTTGGCGCAACAACCTCGACCACGACATATATGACATCCAGGCGACCCTTGATGAGGTCGGTGTTGGACCAGGAGGAAGCATCCTTTCCCCAGACTTCATGCCCGGCAACCTGGACGATGTCGCGGCCGGGTCGATCAGAATCTTCTCTTCACTCTCGGCAGATAACGCGCCACCGAACAGCCTGATCGGGATCATCCAGCGAGTGGGCAACACCCAGGATGTTCTATGGGACGACTTCCAGGCCGGGGTCGGATCCTACCGATGGGCCTCGCGCACGATAAGCTAACCCGGCCAGACCTCCGTCTTCTCAGGTAGCCGCGCCTGGTTCTCGTAGATCCTGTCGTCGGGGTAGATCGACCTCTGCGACTCGTCGCTCTGACGGGTCACGCCGGCCTGGCTCGGCAGATACCGCGCTGAGTCCACATCGAGCGAGTAGCGGTTGCCTTCGTCCAGTGCCTCGCCCACCTGGCCCACGTAGCGCAGGTCCGGCTCCCACTCGCCATTGTCGATACGCAGCAGGAACGTGACTGTGGCGTCGCGCACGGACGGCCGGATGAGCCAGGCACGGAACAGCGGATCGGCGCCCTCGAGGTAGACCGTGATCGGCTCCTCGCGCTGCATGTCGACCTCGTAGTCCGATAGGCCCAGGACCTCGCCAGGGCGGTAGCGAACACCGCCGAGCACCAGGTCGTTGACGCCGTTCCACCACGCGAAGCCCTGGCGGTATCCGGGATCACCAGGAGAGCCGACTGGCTCGATGTAGAGCGCGATGCGCGACTCGACCGAACCTCCCGGCCTCGACGTCTGTACCGGCGCCAGCCGGCGCACGTCGATCATGAAGTCCCGGTCGCGCTGTAGCCCGTCCTCATCCTCGCCGCGCCAGCGCCAGATCTGGACCCCGGGCTCACGCAGGCGGCCGCGGACACGACGGTCGTTCGCGGGATCGAAGGCGAGGCCGGAAGGTGTGGCGGCAACCGGCACTGCTCCCGCGGCAACCCGTAGCAGCGAGTACGTCTTCGCGCCGACGCCACCACGGGCTACTGGAAGCGTCTCGTCGATCTCGTCGCCTACGAACCAGGTTCTGTCGGCAACTGGCGGCAGCACCATAGCTGGCGGCGTAGGCGCCCCAACCGAGATGAAGAACTGTCGCTCATGGTATGAGCCGTCCTCGTCGGTTGCCCGGTACGTGAGTGGGTACACGCCGAAGGTGGAAGCGTTGCCGGAGTAGCTGCGGCCGCTGAAGTGGATGCCTGGAACAACGCCCACGACGTTGTAGGTGAGGTCACCATTCCCGCCGTTTGCAGGTGGCAATACCTCGTCGATGGCCACACCCTGGCTGAAGGTCTTGTTCTGGATCTGGGGCAGGATCGGTGTCCGGTCGTCGGTGAGGGCTGCACCCACGATGATGCCGGCGAAGTGACTTGCGTTACCGCTTTCGGCTTCGAGCATGAGCGTCGGCGCACCTTCGATAGAACCCTGGAAGTAGGAGCCGATACCGCTTGCAACCTCGATGCGAACTGGTTCGTCAAGCCGGCCGCTCCAGAAAGATCCAGGCGCGGTCGACACCTCGAACATGAACTCGCGGCGCAGCGCCCCGTCGAAGCCGGTGCCCATCGCTTCGCTCGCAGCCTCAAAACCGAACTCGGTCCGCAACGAGCCGGAGAAGCCTGTTCCGGCCGCGGCCGACGAGACGATGATCGATATGAGGTTTCCCAGGCGGCCAGTGAAACCCGATCCGCTCGTGGTTTCGATGTCGAGCCCAAGGGACGATACGGCCGGCCCGAGAGTTGCAAAGAAGCCAGTGCCGGCCGCTGTCGTTGCAACCTCGAGCGCGATAGGATTGATGATTCGTAACGCGAACACGCCGCGCGGGATTCCGAGATCACTCGGCAACGCGCCGTGGTTCGTGCCAGTGCCGGGAGACGTAGGGTCCGGGATCTCCCACAGCTCGTCCCCGGTATCGTCAACGATCCACGCGCTGCCAGTTTCCTGGTCGATGGAGATGCCGGTCGGCCTCTGAAGATTGGCCGGCAACAAGCCTCGGCTGACAGCGCCGGCCGGGTTCGACGGATCGGCGGCCTCGATTAGCCAACCGTTGACAACGTCCACGACCCATAGATGGCCGTCGGCGTCAAAGGTAATGCCAAAGGTAATGCCTTGCGGCCCGGGCAGCAGTATCCCGTGGTTCGTGCCAGTGCCCGGAGACGTCGGGTCCGGGATTTCCCAGACCTGATGCATACCGCTGGTAACCCACAGGCTGCCGTCAGCGTCGAACGCGATGCCGTTCCCGGTCCCGATGAACCCACTCGGCAGAAAACCTTGGTTTACGGCGTCCCCAGGGGAGGTCGGATCAGCGATGCGGTAGATGTAGTTGTTCGCCAGCACCCAGGCAACACCAGCAGAATCGAACGCCAAACCATGTGGGTTGCTCCCCGCTGGCAGTATCCCGTGGTTCGTGCCAGTGCCGGGAGACGTAGGGTCCGGGATCTCCCACAGCTCTACCCCCCCCCCGCTTTCCTCCGCGACAACCCAGATCGAGTCAGCCATGCCCGTGGACTACCTCATCTAGTCGGCTTCGGTCGACGTAGTCAACGCAGACCCGGCTACGACCTGGGCGCTGTAGTTCGCGTCCGTGACCTCCGTGTTCAACGCCGTACCAAGCCGAACCAGGAAGTTGCTGCCAGCCACTCCGAGCGCCGAGTCGATGAGGTTCTTCAGCCCCGCGTCGTCGAGGCCACCGCTCTTGATCACGAGGTCGAACTCGTTCGCGTCGAACTGCATCGGCCGGCCGGCCTTGACCGCGACCGACGCCGTCAGCGCCGTCCAATCAACGAGCGTGGCGCGGGTGGCCGGTGGCCCGTATTCGACCATCGCGTGAGTGATGGTCACGTCGGCCGCGGCATCACCGTGGTCGATGGCTGCTGAGTTCTGAATCCGTACTGCCATTCGGTCCTCCTGCTTAGGGTAGCTCCTCGATCCAGTGGGCAATGGCTCCTGGGTACGTGCCAATCACGCGGATGTCCCTTGATCCCCAGCGCGGATTGAGGCTGGTGTCAAGCCGCACGGTAACAGTCGAAGCACGGCGCAACACCGTGGACCCCGTAGGCGGCTCGACACGCGGGTTCAGGTGCAGTACACGACCTGTCTGGCCGTACACCTCGTACAACCGGTCTTGGCCAGCGGCGTTGCCCACACGAACCATCGAACCACGAGGTGGGTCAGCAACACCGGCGCGCGCTGTGATCGTGACGTCCGTGAAACGGCCCGATAGCTGCACGACAGTCACAGACCAGTCACCGTCGGCCGCGTAGACGTCATCGATGGGCAGGTTCGCATCCGGGCCAGCCAGTGGCAGCTCTACCAGTTGCGCGGCGCCGCCCAGGGAGTCCAGGAACAGGCCAAGCTCACGTGTCGACCACGGTCTCACCTCAGTCTCGATCCGCCAGACGGGCGGGTTCGGATCATGCGGAGGTCCCTTGCTCCGTACCTGCTGACCAGGCACCACCACCTGGCAGTCGATCCGTTCCAGCCAGATGTCGGCCGGCCAGGCAACGCCAGCCACTACACGCCTCCATCGATCGCCACGGAACACCAGGTAGCGCTGGCGGCGCTGTAGCAGCCTGCGGCGCGCTGGCACCGCCGTAGGCTGACCCACGCGGACGGTCGCTGCGCGCCGAGAACGGCCGCTGTCGGGCCGCCCGCGCCCATCAGACGTTCCCTCGGTTCTGCATCCGAGCGATCCTGGCATCAATGACCCGGTTGAGCTGCGGGATGGCCCGGTCGGAGAACAGTGCGTAGTTCTCCTCGGCGTTACCGCCCTCGAACACGAACGTGGGCGAGATGGTGACACCTCCCAGGCCAGGCTCTACGTGCGCGCCAGACGGCAGGAACACGCGCTCGGCACCGCGCTCGCCCACGATGTAGTCACCACTGAAGTTGATGGCGCCACCGAACTGCCGACTGCCGCCGAAGAAGCCCAGGCCCTGGCTGAGGTTGCCGGCGCCATACTGAAGCAGGTTCGACAACGCAGCCAGGAACACATCCTCCCATTCCAGTGTGTCGCGGATGGCAGCATCGAACACGTCCTCGATCGTGGAGCCCAGCAGCCGATAGCGGCCCAACTGCTGGTCCAGCAAAGCCTGTTCCGCCTCGTTGATTTCGTCCAGGCGCTGCTGGTTGATCCGGTTCAGTGTCTCGTTCCGGATCGCTTCCTGCTCCTCGGCCAGCTCAGCCGCTGCCTCCCTCTCCTCGCGGATACGTTCGAGCCGCTGTTCGTTCACGCGGTTCAGGGTCTCGTCGCGGATTTCGCCACGGGCCGCGGCCAGCTCCCGCTCTGCTTCGATGGCTGCGAGCGTCTGCTCGTTGACACGGTTCAGCGCTTCGGCGCGGATCTGCTCCGCCGCAGCCGCGTCGCGCACTGCCTGTTTCTGCTGTTCCAGGAACGTCTCGACAGCCCGCTCGAAATCGAAGTCGACCAGCTCTACCTCGACATCAGGCAACGGCGCCAGGCCCTCCAACGGCTGCCGGTTGTCAACGTCGAAGACGGTTGGCTGCCTGAACTGTGCGCCCGGGATCCGATCACGAAAGATCGATCCGAAGGCTCCAAAGAAACTGCCCTGGTCTTCGAACTCGCCCTCCACGTTGAGCGAGTCGATGAACTCGTTCACGTTGTCGCGGATGGTGGCCGAGAATCCGGCCGCAGCCTCCAGGCTGCCAGCCAACCCTGCGGACGGCCCCAAGCCGCGCTCCATCGTGTCAACCCACTCGATCGCTTCCGTCTTGATGAGCTGGAAGGACTGGCCAACACCGAACCTAAGCTCCTCGCCCAGGTCAGCCGACACGTCCTCGGCTGCCTCGAAGGCGTCAACGAGCACGTCGCGCGTGAGCTGTCCTTCGGCCGCGGCATTGCGGATGTCACCTATGCCGTTCACCTCAAAGTCGATCCGGGCTTCCTCTGACAGGCGCCGGAAGCCAGTGACCAGTACACGGGTGATGCCGGGCAGACTCTCCAGCACCGACCGCAACTCATCGCCCTGGAAGCGATTGGACGCGAAGCCCTGCGTCAACTGCACCAGGCCGGCGTTCAGCTCTCTAACGCTCGAGCCGCCAGCGATGCCGGCGCGCAACAGGCTCTCCGTGAGCCTCAGAACACGGCCATCGTCTATGTCCTCGATCGAGAAGCGCAGCCGCCCGTACACCTCGGCCAGATCAGCGACGTCGGTACGCCAGCGCTGTGAGATGTCAACCAGCTCCTGCCGTACGGCAAGCTGCTGGGCCTCCGTCTCCGTGACCACTCGCAGCCTGTTCTCGAGGCGGACGTTAGCGTCGGCGAGCTGGATGTACTCGCGGCCTATCAGGCCGACAGCAGTGCCTACGAGCGTGGCCCGGGCGGCAACCCTGCCCAGCGTCGTCTCGGCCGACGCCATGTTGCGATTGAAGTCCGTGACGTCGGACGTGAACCGTGCCCGCAGTGTCCCTATGTCAACCATCCCGGCTCCCGCTGCCGGCGCGCGGCAATGTACGCCTGACGCTCCTCGACCGTGGCATCACGGATTTCCTCCGGCAGCTTGGCCATCAGCTCCCGGTGATCCGCTACGAGCTTGTCCAGGTCGTGCCACCACATGACATCATACGCGCTGACCGGGTCATCCTTTGTCGACGCGGCCTGGGCTATCCGTTTCGCTCCCAGGTACTGCATGCCGCGGTAGCCGCGCATGGGATTTCGCTCGATGTACCACTGCCAGGCGTTGTACTCGGTCAGCGAGAAGCCACGCCCGGGGCGGCCGGCTATGAACGATCGGATCCGCGCCCAGAGGCTGCGCCGGCCGTAGTCGGCGCCCAGAACATGGGTCAACCGGGCGCCGGCTTCTATGGCGACCTCGAAGTCGCGCTCTACTGGCCGAACTACTCGGCCACCGACTTCGAGCCCTGGCCCTCTTTTCCCAGGTCTGACCCGTCGATGGTGGTGCGCCGCAACCCACACATCTTCTGCGCGGTCACCGCCAGCTCACAATCGGTCGGCCCCTCACCGTTCAGGTGCGCGTTCTCGTAGAGCTTCGCGAACCAGTGCTCGGGATCGTGGCCATCGGTATCGCATATGGAGATGCAGGTGGCCGCTACCTCAACCTGCGATGCCATGAGTTCAGGAAGGCGCTCGTCAGTGCGATCGCCCTTCTTGATCTCGGGCTGTGCCATCTGCACCGCTACGATGCGCTCGACATCTGCCCTGGTCGATGGGTAACGCAGCTCAACGGTGCTGCCGAGGAAGGGAACCTGAACCATCAGGCTGCCGCAACGGTTGGTAGGTTGGTCGGCCGCTCGTAGGGCACATTGTCATCCACCAGCTCGAACACAATCGCGGCCGTTGCCACCTGGCCGCGCTCACCGCCCGAGAAGTCACCGATCCGAGGTGCCGAGATCACGAGCAAGTTGAAGAAGCCCGTGTCCGTGGCCGGCCAGACCGTCTTGTAGACCACAGCAGCTACGGCAGCCACCAGCTCCGTACCTTCGGTGAATTCGGACATGGCACCGGCTGTTATGCCCTGCTGGTCCAGCAACACCGTGAGTTCGTCTATCTGTGCCGTGAGATCGACCGAGCCTGCCTTGCCTTCCAGTTCCCTGATGACGAAGTCCTTGCCGGCTGCTGGTCCTGAAGCCGGCTGTAGCGCCATGCCCTTCGTCACGTCGGCAACGTGCGGGTCGCCGGCGAAGGTCGGCACGAACGCCTGGCTTATCTCGACCGTGCCAGTCAGTGCGCTGGACACGGGAAGCTCGAGACGCCGCTGGCGTACAGGAAGGCGCGTTGACGTGCCCTCCAGAGCGGCGATGGCACGGTAGTCGCGCAGGTGTGCCGCCATGTCCACCTGTAGCGTGAGCGTGCGCGGCTGCTGGCTCACATCCGGATCGATGGTGCGGATGTTGCCTGATGGTGCCCGCTGGCGCTGATCTTGCCCGGCGCCGGCCGCAGGGCTTGACAGCGACAGCCCCTTCACCTCGCCCGGGAAAGTGACTACACGGCCGTTGATGTTGACGTCGATGAACGTCCCATAGGCCTCGCGGCCGGTCTGTACTCCTGTCGGGTTCGGCATCGCCTACCTCCTGCGCGTGATTGTTACATGCGGAACTGTACATGGGCAACGCGGCGGAACGTGGTAGCGCGCTCCACCACCAGGTCCAGGCCGTGGTTGTCGGTGAGGTACTCCCACCCATCGGCCTTCAGCTCCTTGCGGAACGCCTCGGCCAGTGTGCGTGACTGGCGGTAGTCCTGGGCAATCACATCGACCAGGAACGTCTCGAAGTTGATGGGGCGGTTGCCGGACGGCGCCGCCTCACCGAACGGCTGGATGCCTTGCGAGGTGTACAGCAGGCATGGGAACTTGAGCTTATGGCGGCCGCCAGTCACAACGGCGCGCTGCACCTGCGGATAGATGTTCGAGGCGTCGTTCGGAGCGGCTACCGCCCAGGCACGTTCCAGCTCATCGATGGGTGCATTGATCTGCGTCATTCGCGAACCGTCCCTGTTGGCTCCGTGGCTTCCAGTGTCACGCGCCAGATGTTGCGCAGATTGAGCATTGGCATGTAGCCACGGATACGATGCCTGATCCCGTCTATCTCTGCGTGCCAGCTCGTACCCACCCCATCCGGTGGCGACAGAACCTCGTAGACATCGTCGCTGGTCGAGGTGAATGCACTGTCAACAGAACCTACGTACTTTTCCGGCATCCTGATGAGCCGCGCGCCCGTTGGTGTGTGCCTGTACTCACCGTCCGTCGCGGTTGGCTGAATGAAGACGATCTGTTTGGTGAACCGCCGCCTCATCGTCGTCGCTGGAACACCAGCAGCGGGGACACGAAACGGGTGTGACGAACAAGGTCTCGCAACGAGTCGCGGCCCAAGGCCTGAGCTATCCGCACACTGTTACGGGTGTACACGAGCGCATCCAACATGAAGAGCCGCGCCCTAATGTACCTGGTGCCCAGCTCGAGGAAGCGGCCATAGGGAGCCGTGGGGCCGCCAGCCAGCAGGTCGTAGCCGCTCAGGAAGCGCCCATGCAAATCTCGTGCCTGCACGATCTTCATGGAGCGGCGCAACGCCCAGGTGATGTTGTTGAACGAACGTGTCCGCTGCGCGTGGCGTAGGGCAATGTAGGCCAGGCCGCGAGCCACCGGCAGGCCCATGCGCCGCGGGGCCTGATTGCGCATCCGGCTCATGTGGCCGCGCATCGCTTCTGTGCCGTCTACCCTGAAATCGATGTACACCCGCTGGCTCTTTGCCTGTAGCGGTTAGGGCTTGGTGTCGACGCCGCTCTTTCTCGGAGACGGCTTCGGCGACGGCTTCTGAGCATCGTCCACGATCTCAAGCAGCAACCTTGTGGCGCTGGTGAGTTCAGCGACGATCTCGTGGACCAGCGAGCCGTCGATTGCCATGTCGTCTGTCCGGTCCAGTGCTTCCGATACCTGCTTCAGCTTCTTGTTCATTGCCTGTCTCCTAAAGTGGAATGGTGGTTCTGTGGCTGAAATCTACTACACCAATCGACTTCACAAGTGACGGGGAACTTGGCCTCGATCTCGATATCAGTCTTCACTGGCACCGGAGGGCGCTCGTGGCACTCGCCCTCTTCAAGCTTCGTACCCGTAGCGTCGCAGTACCAGTGCCGGCAGTCAGCGCAGGCGGTCACAGCCACACCGCCAGAGCCAGTAACAGGACGGCACACACAGCCTCGCGCCACCCGCAAGCGGCGATCGCCATCCTAGCCTCGTCCAGTCCGCTCACTGGACACTCACTCCTGCCTGCCTGAAAGCGCGCCCAGGCGGGTTTTCGCCGCTCTTGCGCGGCTGCCGATGACGGCAGCACTAAGCCCGCAACGAGTAGACCGTGATCGTGATGGCGCTGCCGTCGGCGAACTTCATCCACGATTGGCGGGACTCTTTGATGATCGCGGCGATGGCAGCGGGCTCCAGGTCGGCCAGCTCATGGCCGGCCCACTCATGTTCCTCGCCCTGGTGGTCCGTAGTCCGCATCAGCGACACGGCCTGCATCGCAGCGACTTCGACGACTTCGCTTGCTGCTCCCATTGGTGTGCTCCTCCTTTGTTTTCCTCTTAGTGCCTGAACCTGAATGATGAGCCGGACGCCGGCGTTGGTGCGTCGGAAGGATGCCTGAGCTCGAACACGTGGTACGCCTTGCCATCGATTTCTATGTCGTAGGCTGTCCACACGCGCAGCGTGTTTCGGCTTGGATCTCTTGCGCCAAGCGCATAGATGCCAGTCACGGGACCAGCAGCGACTGGCGACGCGATGGCGATGTCCACCTCGCCACCCCGATAGTCGAAGTGGCCCAACTGTATCGTGTCGCCAACTGCCACTGTACCGCGACTGGACATGAAGTCATCCTCGGCGAACTGCTGCACCGGCGCCGGATCCAAGTGCCACGCTGAACGCAACAGCCAGTCCGCCTCCAGGCTGATCGCCTGATCTAGGCTTAGTGATCCACTACGGACGTGTGCTGTCGCCGTGACCTCTCCGGCGGTCGCCGGCTTGAGTGACCATTCGTCGACGACCTCCGCTCCGCTTTGGTTCGTGAGCCAGCGCTGAGCTGGCCGCGGGCCGCCGGTCGGCTCGGGCAGGTCGGTCGTTTCGCCGACGGCGATCCTCGCCGGCGCCCGCAGCGCCAGCGGCGCGGACACAGAGGCGCGGAACTCGTGGAAGACCGAGCCGACCGCGTCGGTGGCGATCATCCGATAGGTGCGCTCTGGCGCCAGCTCGGTCGCCGCGCCCGTGATCGTCGGGACCCCTTCAATGACCTCCAACACCTTGCCTGTTGGCAGCGGCCACGCCATCGAGTAGGAGAGTTCACCCGTCGCTCCCCGCGCCGCTGGCAGAGCGTCAGACGCTTCCTTACGGAGGATCCAGTCGAACGTCACGACGGGATGTGCAGCCAGGCCATGCGGACGATGATCGGAATGTAGGCCGACGCCCAGGCGCCCAAGCCCCGATCCGTGTTCCAGTAACGGTACTCCCTACCGTCGATGGTGATGTCCGTCGCAGCCGCCGCGATTACGACCCCCGGACTCCAGACGCTTGGAATGCCACGATTCACCGTGACCGTGTCCAACAGTCCCAGCGCCGTCCCCGGAGCCAGGTCGCCGGGGACGGCGAAGTACTCATCGGCGACGCTCGTTTTCGGCAGCGCGAACGCTCCGCGCCCGGTCGTGATCGTCGGGGTCCACGACCCGAACGTCCGGCTGTAGCTCGTCATGCCGTCGGCGCCTAGAAAGTCGGCCGGCGTAAACGGGTCTGCGTCCCCACGGATCGCGAAGCGCCGCAGGATGCGCGGATCCGGCTCAGGGATCGCCACGTCGCCGATCTGAGACAGCGTCGTCTCCCCGGTACGAACGCTGACCATCGCCTTCCGTTCGTCCGTCGAGTTTCGCGCGATCTGTACCGCGCCAGTGAGGTTGAGCAGGTTCGGCTGGATGCCTGCGGCCGGGCCGGCACGGCTGATCGTGCCAACAATCGGGATCGGGGTCGTCATTCTCTGTCTCCCTTAGATGGTAAACGTGAAGCCGCTGAGCACGTCGTAGCCGACGGTAGCGCTCCGCAAGACAACGTAAGGTCCACCGCCAGGAATCACCGTCAACCCTACCTCCTGAAACCAGTTGGCCTGGTTGAACGGCGGCACCGGCTCAAACCTCTCGAAAGCTCCACGTGAGAGAGGCCAGAACAGGTAGATGAACTTGCTGCCCGTGAACTCGGGCAGTGTGAGTTCATTCGTCTCGGTAGACGTGCCGCTGGTCGGATCGACCTCAGCGGACATGTCCTCCTCGGTCGCCACTGCGTACACGATCGGCGCCATTCGATTCTCCTCTTAGGTCAAGGTCCAGGCGAAGCCGTTCAAGCTCGGGAAGAACACAGTCCTCGATTGCCAGTGGTGTCCCGTTTCACCGTCCACGACGACCTGCCCCATGTCCTCAAGCGAGGCAATCGACTCGAACCCGGCAAGTATGGCAGAGGCCAGCACACCCCGAGCGCTTGGATAGAAGAAGCTCACGTACTGCCCATTTTCACCTGGCGGGACCACGATGTCAGGCGGCGTGATGCGGTTCGTCGTGCTGCTCGTCCTAGACGACTCAATGAAGGCTTGGTCCGTGGCGCTCATAAAGCGGATGTCGTGGGCATCGGCGTAGAGAGTCGTCACGTCGGGTTCAGGTGGCACCACAACCACGGTGTTTCCACTCATCCAGTCCCGCGTCAACTCCTCTAGCTGGTCCTTGACTCCATCAACCGAGTCACCTGCATGCAGGCGCTCAGCCACGAGGATCACCGCGCGCTTCAAGTTTCGCGGCACGCCCGATCCGTCTTCTTCGCTGTCAACACCGTGGACTAACTGAACCTCGATCGAACTGCCGGGCTCAATCAGAGGCCAACCACCTGCCAGTCCCAGCGACGCCGGCATGATCCGGTTTTCACCCTGTCGCGGCGTCAGCACCGTCCCAACGTCGAAGTTTGAGACCGAATCGTTCGTGACGGCTG